>NZ_JANOCG010000661.1:0-9237 GCF_031412075.1 Rhizobacter sp. | reverse complement strand
AAACACGGGGCCGATGCCCATTTCGTCGGGCTCGCAACCAGCCACCGCGAAGCCGCGGAAGATGCCCAGCGGCTTGATGCCGCGCTGTTCGGCCAGCTTGCCGTTCATCAGCACGCAGGCCGAGGAGCCGTCGGAGAACTGGCTCGCGTTGCCGGCAGTCACCACACCGCCCGGCAGCGCCGCGCGGATCTTGTCCACACCTTCGAGCGTGGTGTTGGGGCGAATGCCTTCGTCGGCCGAGATCGTCACTTCCTTGGTGGTCAGGCGGCCGGTGGCCTTGTCGGCCACGCCCATGCGCGTGGTCATCGGCGCGATCTCGTCGTTGAACTTGCCGGCCGCTTGCGCGGCGGCGGCGCGCAGCTGGCTGCGCACACCGTATTCGTCTTGCGCCTCTTTGCTGATGTTGTAGCGCTTGGCCACCATCTCGGCGGTCTGCAGCATGCTCCAGTAGATCTCGGGCTTCTTCTCCAGCATGGACGGGTCGGCGCGCATGTGGCGGTTGGTTTCGTTCTGCACACACGAGATCGACTCCACGCCGCCGCCAATGGCGACCTGCACACCGTCGACGATGATGGTGTGCGCGGCCATCGCAATCGCGTTCAGGCCCGACGAGCAGAAGCGGTTGATGGTGACGCCGGCGGTCGTGACCGGGAGGCCGGCCCGCAGCGCGGCCACACGGGCGATGTTGCCGCCGGTGGTGCCTTCGGAGAGCGAGCCGCCGAGGAACACGTCCTCGACTTCAGCGGGGTCGATGCCAGCGCGCTTGACGGCGTGCTCGATCGAGTGCGCGGCGAGCGTCGCGCCATAGGTCATGTTGAAAGCACCCTTCCACGACTTGGCCAGGCCAGTGCGGGCGGTGGAGACGATGACGGCTTCGGTCATGATGATTCCTTGTGAGTGTTCAGCAGAGAGTTCGGGTCGAGCGGTGCACTTGGACGGGTCTTTTCACCGCAAAGGCGCCAAGAACGCAAAGGACGCAAAGAAGAGAGAGAAGAAGGCCATTTGTCTTGGCGACCTTTGCGTTCTTGGCGTCTTGGCGGTGAGAAAACTGTCAGAGTGCAGGGCGCTCGCAAGCGCTCAATTGAAAGTCTTGCCTTCCTCCGCCAGCTTCAAGAGCAGCGGGGCCGGTTGCCAGAACTTCGCATCGGCGCCCGGCTCGGCGGCGATGCGCTTCAACGCGCGCACCACGTTGGCCAGACCGACCGTGTCGGCGTACAGCATCGGGCCGCCGCGGTGGGCGGGGAAGCCGTAGCCATTGAGGTAGACGATGTCGATGTCGGAGGCGCGCTGGGCGATGCCTTCTTCGAGGATGCGCGCGCCTTCGTTGACCATCGCGTAGATGCAGCGCTCGATCACTTCTTCGTCGCTGACCTTGCGTGCCGTCAGGCCCCGCTCGGTGCGGAAGTCTTCGATGATCTTCTCGACCGCCGGGTCGACGATCGGGTCGCGCTTGCCGGCTTCGTAGCGGTACCAGCCGGCGCCCGTTTTCTGACCGAAGCGACCGGCTTCGGCCAGGCGGTCGGCCACGATCGGGATGTAGGCCTCGGGGTTGGCCTCTTTGCGGCGCTTGCGGCCGGCGTAGCCGATGTCGAGACCGGCCAGGTCACCCATGCGGTAGATGCCCATGGCGAGGCCGAACTTCTGCAGCGCGTTGTCGATCTGCGAAGGCGAGGCGCCAGCGTTGAGCAGCTCGTTGGAAGCCTGGCCGTAGCGGGCCACGATGCGGTTGCCGATGAAGCCGTCGCACACGCCCGAGACCACGGCGATCTTCTTGATCTTCTTGGCCAGCGCCATCGAGGTGGCCATCACGTCCTTGGCGGTCTTGGCGCCGCGCACCACTTCCAGCAGGCGCATCACGTTGGCCGGGCTGAAGAAGTGCAGGCCCACCACGTCTTGCGGGCGCTTGGTGAACTGGGCAATCTGGTCGAGGTTGAGCGCCGAGGTGTTGGAGGCCAGGATCGCGCCCGGCTTGCACACTTCATCGAGCGTCTTGAAGACCTTCTCTTTCACTTCCATGCTCTCGAACACGGCCTCGATGACGAGATCGACGTCCTTGAAGGCGCTGTATTCGAGCGTGGGGGTCACGAGGGCCATGCGCTCGTCGAGCTGGGCTTGCGTGAGCTTGCCCTTGGCCATGGAGTTTTCGTAGTTCTTGCGGATGGTGGCCAGGCCCTTGTCGAGCGCCTCTTGCTTCATCTCGAGCAGGGCGACCGGGATGCCCACGTTGATGAAGTTCATCGTGATGCCCACACCCATGGTGCCGGCGCCGATCATGCCGACCTTCTTCACGTCGCGCAGGGGGGTGTCTTCAGGGATGTCGCTGACCTTGGAGGCCGCGCGCTCCGCGTTGAAGATGTGGCGCAGCGCACGCGACTCGGGCGTGGCCATCAGCTGCATGAACAGCTCGCGCTCGGTCTTCAGGCCCTGGTCGAAAGGCAGGCTCACCGAAGCCGCCACCGCTTCCACGCACTTCAACGGCGCGGGGAAGTTCTTCGACATCGCGCCCACGGTGTTGCGGGCAAATTGCAGGAAGGCATCGGCACCCGGCGCCTTCACCTTCAGGTCGCGCACCCGCTTGAGCGGCAGCTTGTCGGCCACGGCCTTCTCGGCGAACTTGAGGGCGCCTTCCAGCAGGTCGCCTTCGATGATGGCGTCGAGCAGCGGCGTGCCTTCGAACTTCTTGGCCGGGGTGGGGGCGCCCGACACGATGATGTTGAGCGCGGCCTCCAGGCCGATCAGACGCGGCAGGCGCTGCGTGCCACCGGCGCCGGGCAAGAGGCCCAGCTTCACTTCGGGCAGGCCGAGTTGGGCGTCGGGCTTGGCCACGCGGAAGTGCGCGCCCATCGCCAGCTCCAGGCCACCGCCCAGCGCCATGCCGCCGATGGCCGCGATGACGGGCTTGCGCGAGTCTTCGAGCGCGCGGATCACCACGCCCAGGTTCGGGTCCATGCCGGCCTTCGGCGTGCCGAATTCCTTCACGTCGGCGCCGCCCGAAAAAGCGCGGTCGCTGCCAATCAGCACGATCGCCGTCACCTTGTCGTCAGCCAGCGCCTTGTCGAGCCCGGCGACGATGCCGCTGCGCAGCGAGTAGCCCAGGCCGTTGACCGGCGGGTTGGCCAGCGTGACGACGGCAACGTTTCCGCGAACGTCGTACTGGGTGGAGGTCGGGTGGTTGCTCATGTGCGAAAGCTCCTGAAAGGCACTTGCGGGGACGGCGACTTGCACAAACCGGGGTGTGCACAGGGGCCTGTGTGAACCCCGTGTGGCGGGATGTGGATCAATGTTCCGCAGTGTGGAACATTATTTTGCAAAGGCAATCATCCTAGCCACTGGCGCCGGGCTTGTAAACAAGGTGTTTCCCATGGATTGCCTGGTGACTTCAAGGCTTGTCACCCGTGCGACAGGCCGTTGGGACAGAATCACGCAACGTGCTTGGTGAAAGTTCCAATTTCCAATTCCACGTTTCGCGATGCAGAATATGCGTCCACATTCGTTCACGTGCGCCCGCAGGAGACACCATGAATCTCGACTACAGCCCCGAAGAGCAGAAATTCCGCGATGAAGTGCGCAGCTTCATCAACGCGAAGCTGCCGGCCGACATCCGCGACCGCGCCCAGACCGGCCAGCGTGGCAGCCACGAAGACATCATTCGCTGGCAGAAGATCCTGTTCGAAAAGGGCTGGGGCGCGTCGAGCTGGCCCGAAGAGTTCGGCGGCACCGGCTGGAACGCCGTGCAGCGCCACATCTTCGACGACGAGTGCGCCGAAGCCGGCACGCCGATGCAGCTGCCCTTCGGGCTGAAGATGGTGGCGCCGGTGATCATGCGTTTCGGCAACGCCGCGCAAAAGGCTTACTACCTGCCGCGCATCATCTCGGCGCAAGACTGGTGGTGCCAGGGGTATTCGGAGCCGGGCGCCGGCTCTGACCTCGCTTCGCTCAAGACCCGCGCCGTGCCCGGCACCGACGCCGAGGGCGAGCACTACATCGTCAACGGCCAGAAGACCTGGAACACCCTCGGCCAGTTTGCCGACTGGATCTTCTGCCTGGTGCGCACCAGCACCGAAGGCCGCCAGCAGGAAGGCATCAGCTTCCTGCTGATCAACATGAAGACGCCGGGCATCACCGTCAAGCCGATCATCATGCTCGACGGCGAACACGAGGTGAACGAAGTCTGGTTCGACAACGTGCGTGTGCCGGTCGAGAACCGCATTGGCGAAGAGAACAAGGGCTGGACCTACGCCAAGTTCCTGCTCGGCCACGAGCGCACCGGCATCGCCGGCGTGGGCCGCTCCAAGTCGGCGCTGCGCCGCCTGAAGGCGCTGGCACGCCGCCAGCACGGTGACAACGGCAAACCGCTGATCGAAGACTCGCGCTTCCGCGACCGCATCGCGCAGGTCGAGATGGAGCTGCTGGCGCTCGAGATCACCAACCTGAAGGTCATCTCGGCCGAAGGCAAGCAGCACGCGCCGGGCCCCGAGGCCTCGATGCTGAAGATCAAGGGCTCCGAGATCCAGCAGACGCTGACCGAGCTGTGCATGCAGGCGCTGGGCTCGTACTCGGTGCCCTGGTTGCACGACGGCCAAGACCTGGCCGGCAGCTCGCAGCCGCTCACGGAAGCCTTTGCAGCACGCGACGCCGGCATCAGCGGCTCTTACTTCAATGTGCGCAAGACAACGATCTATGGCGGCTCGACGGAGGTTCAGAAGAACATCATCAGCCAGATGATCCTGGGTCTTTGATCCGAACACAGCCAAGACGCAGAACACAAGGAACGACCATGGACTTCAACCTCAGCGAAGAACAAACCGCGATTCAAGACAGCCTGAAGCGCTACCTGGCCAAGGACTACAGCTTCGAGCAGCGCCGCGCCATCCTGCAGAGCCCGCTCGGCCACAGCGCCCAGGCCTGGGCCACCTATGCCGAGCTCGGCATCCTGGCCTTGCCCTTCCCCGAATCGGCCGGTGGCCTGGGCGGCAACGCCATCGACACCATGCTGATCGCCGAAACCCTCGGCGGCAGCCTGGCGCTCGAGCCCTTCCTGGCGAGCGTGGTGCTGGCCGGCAGCCTGATCAATGAGATCGGCACACCCGCGCAGCGCGAGTCGCTCCTGGGTGGCATCACCCAGGGTGAGCTGATGGTGTCGCTGGCCCACGGCGAACCCGGCGCACGCTACGCCACCAACCACGTGGCCACCACCGCCAAGGCCGATGGCCCCGGCTGGTCGCTCAGTGGCCACAAGGCCGTGGTGCTGGGCGCACCGTCGGCGCACAAACTGCTGGTCTCGGCGCGCACCTCGGGCGGTGCGTTCGAAGCCAACGGCGTGTCGCTGTTTGTCGTCGATGCCAAGGCCGCAGGTGTGACGATCCGCGCCTATGCCACGCAAGACAACCAGCGTGCCGGCGACGTGTTGCTGAAAGACGTGAAGGTCGCCTCCGATGCGCTGGTCGGCGCCGTCAACCAGGCGCTGCCTGCCATCGAACACGCCATCGACCGTGGCATCGCCGCGCTGTGCGCCGAGGCCGTGGGCGTGATGGCCACCCTGAATGCGCAGACGCTCGAGTACCTCAAGAACCGCAAGCAGTTCGGCCAGCCCATCGGCAAGTTCCAGGCGCTGCAGCACCGCATGGCCGAGATGGCCATCGCGGCTGAGCAGGCTCGTTCGATGGCGCTGCTGGCTGCGGTGAAGGTCGACACGAGCGACGCCGCCGACCGCCGCCGCCATGTGTCGGCCGCCAAGGCCTACATCGGCCAGTCGGCCCGCAAGGTCGGCCAAGACGCGGTGCAAATGCACGGCGGCATGGGCGTGACCAACGAGCTGATGGCCGCGCACCTGTTCAAGCGCCTGACGGTGATCAACGCGACTTTCGGAGATGTGGAACACCACCTGGGCAAGTTCAGCGACTCGCTGTTGGTGGCCTGACCAAGCTCCGTTCGGGAGGGATGGCGCGAGCAGGTTGTAGATGAGCACCGAACCGTTACCCGAGGGATTCGTCCCGCTGATCCCCGGCGGCCAGTGGCTGATGCACGCTGGCCCCATCTACCAACGTCCCGGGCCGAACGGCACGGTGGTCATTGCGCTGCGGATCGACCCACAGCACACCAACATGCGCGGCATCGCGCACGGCGGCATGCTGGTCACGCTGGCCGACAGCGCGCTCGGCCGCAACCTGAACATCACCCGCAAGACCCACGCGGCCATGGTGTCGGTGAACCTGTCGACCGATTTCATCGGCGCGGCCAAGGTGGGCGACTGGCTGGAGGCGCACGTCGAGATCCGCAAGCACGGCGCGCGCTTGTCGTTTGCCGACTGCCAGCTGCGGGTGGGCGACCAGGTGGTGGTGCGCTGCAGCGGCGTGTTTGCGGTGGTCGAGCCGGTGGCGCCGAAGGAAGTGCCGGAGGGCTGAACAGTACGTTCGCGTTGAGCCTGTCGAAACGTCTTGCAGCAGTACAGTGACCCCCATGATCCCCACCCTGCCTGCCGACGCCGACGGCGTGCTCAAGCTCGCCGCGCAAAGCATGTTCGACACCCTGGCCCAGGCGGCGATGGGCATGATGGTGATCGACCGCAACCACCGCATCGTGTGGATCAGCGAAGGCTACAAACGTTTCCTGCCCGACCTCGGCCACGAAGAATCCGATTTCGTGGGCCGGCGTGTCGAAGAGGTGGTGCCCAACACGCTGATGGCCCACGTGGTCGACACCGGCCAGCCGATGCTGATCGACTTGCTCACCAACCAGGCCGGCACCTTTCTCGTCAGCCGCCTGCCGCTGCGCAACGCGCAAGGTGAGGTGATCGGTGCCATGGGCATGGTGCTGCTCGACCACCCCGAGACCACCATGCAGCCGTTGATGACCAAGTTCGGCCGCCTGCAACGCGAGCTCGACGACGCGCGCCAGCAGCTCGCCGCGCAGCGCCGGCCCAAGTACACCGTGGCCAGCTTCATCGGCGCGAGCCCGGTGGCGATGGAGATCAAGCGCCAGGCCCGCCGCGTGGCGCAGACCGACAGCACCGTGCTGCTATTGGGCGAAACCGGCACCGGCAAGGAGCTGCTGGCCCACGCCATTCATGCCGCCAGCGCACGCGCCGCGCGGCCCTTCGTCGGCGTGAACATCGCGGCCGTCCCCGACACCTTGCTCGAAGCCGAGTTCTTCGGCGTGGCGCCGGGTGCGTACACCGGCGCCGACCGCAAGGGCCGCGAAGGCAAGTTCAAGCTGGCCGATGGCGGCACGCTCTTTCTTGACGAGATCGGCGACATGCCGCTGGCGCTGCAGAGCAAGCTCTTGCGCGTGTTGCAAGAGCAAGAGGTCGAGCAGCTGGGCAGCAACACCGTGCAGCGGGTCGACGTGCGCATCATCGCGGCCACCAGCCGCGACCTGCCCGCCATGGTGGCGGCCGGCACCTTCCGCGCCGACCTGTACTACCGCCTCAACGTGCTGCCCATCCGCCTGCCCGCGCTGCGCGAGCGCATGGCCGACCTGGAGGCCCTGGTCGAAACCCTGGCCGACGACATCGCCCGCCGCAGCGGCCTGCCGCACAAGGGCTTGAGCGGTGATGCGCTGGAGCTGCTGGCGCAGCAGGGCTGGCCGGGCAACATCCGCGAGCTGCGCAATGTGCTGGAGCAGGCCACGCTGATGACCGACGACCTGGTGCTTGGCGCCGCGCACTTCAGGAGCCTCGTGGTGGCGGGGCAGGTGCAGGCCACGCCGCTGGTGGCCACCCGCAAGGCGCCACCCCAAGCGCTTGCCGACGTGCCTGCGCTGGCCACACCAGCCGGTTCCATCAAGCCGCTGCCGCAAGCCATCGCCGAGCTGGAGGCGCGCGCGATCCGCGAGGCCATGGCCGCCACCGGTGGCAACAAACTCGCGGCGTCGCGGCTGCTGGGCATCTCGCGCGCCACCTTGTACGAAAAACTCGCATTGATCTGAGCCTCGCCTTGCATTCTTCTTTCTTTGCTTCCTTGGGCTTGCTGGCCTGGGCCGCGCTCACGGCCGACGCCCATGCGCAGACGGCGCCTGCCGCTCCCGCCGCACCGGCGTCTGCCGCCTCAGCGCCCGCCGCGCAGCAACTCGCGCCCGTCGAGATCACCGGCACACGCGCCAACGACATGCAGGAGCGACGCCAGTCCACCGCCGCCAAGATCGTGATTGGGCGCGAAGAGATCGACCGCTTCGGCGACAGCACCGTGGGCGAGGTGCTCAAGCGCCTGCCCGGCGTCACGCTGCAAGGCCCGCCGGGCCGCGGCGGCGCCATCCGCATGCGCGGGCTCGGCAGCGGCTACACGCAGATCCTGCTCGACGGCGAGCGTGTGCCGCCGGGCTTTTCGATCGACACGCTCACACCCGAGCAGATCGAGCGCATCGAGATCTTGCGTGCGCCCACCGCCGAGACGGGGGCCCGTGCGATTGCCGGCACCATCAACATCATCACGCGCGAAGGTTTCAAGAAGCGGCTCAACAACCTGCGCCTGGGCACGGGGTACGAAAACGGCCGCTGGCAGCCCGGCATCTCGTGGACGCGCAACGACAGCATCGACAGCCTGATCTACAACGTCTCGCTGTCGGCCTTTCAGAACGACCGCGACAGCGAAAGCACCACCACCACGGTGCGCGAAGACCTGAGTGCGGTGCCCGCCACCACGCTGGTGACGCGCGAAACCTCGCTCTCGCAAGACAAGCGTCGCGGCCTGCATGCCACCGGGCGTTTGCAATGGCGTGGTGACAAGGGGGCCTCGCTGGTGTTGATGCCGATGTTGATCTACTCCGAGATCGACAACACCAGCCGCTCGCATCTGACGCGCGATGATGGCACCGCGCCGCCGTATGACCGCAGCACCGGCAGCTCCGCAGGCCACTACGCCAACGCGCGCCTGAACGGCCAATGGAATCAGCAGATCGATGGTGCCGGCCGGCTGGTGGTGACGGGCGGTTTGAGCCAGGGCCGCTGGCGCGGGCGTGTGCTGCGCACGCTGATCCGCGTTGACGGCAGCGCGCTGCCCACCGGCTACACCAACACCGACGACATCAACACCAGCCACGGCAGCACCGTGACGCTGGGATCGAAGTACACCACCTTGCTGGCCAACGACCACAGCCTGGTGGCCGGGGCCGAGCTCGAAGACAACCGCAGCCGCGAAGAGCACACCCAGCCCGACGTAACCGGGGATGACTTCCGGGCCGATGCCTTGCGTGTGGCGGCCTACGCGCAAGACGAGTGGAACCTCACGCCGCAGTGGGCCG
>NZ_JANOCG010000660.1:0-4190 GCF_031412075.1 Rhizobacter sp. | reverse complement strand
CGACCAGCTCGTGCAGCGAGCGCGCATGCCAGGCGATGTCGCCGGCATCGTGGCGTGCGAAGTAGCTGAGCTCGAGCGTCTTCCACAGCGGGCCTTCGATGCCGGGCGGGAGCGACACCAGGTTGAGCAGATGCCGGGCTTCCTGCTTGCGGGCCTCGATCTCGGCGTCCATGTTGGGCCGTGCGCCGCCGAGCGCGCGCAGCGTGAGGCGGTACAGATCTTCCAGCAGCTTGCCCTTCCAGGCGTTCCACACCTTCGGGCTGGTGCCGCGGATGTCGGCCACGGTCAGCAGGTACAGCGCGGTGAGCCGACGCTCGTTGATCACCAGCTTGGCGAAGGCTTCGATCACGTCGGGGTCGCTCAGGTCTTCCTTCTGGGCAATGCGCGACATGGTCAGGTGGGCCTTGACCAAAAACTCGATCAGCGAGGCGTCTTCCTTACCGATGCCGTGGTCGCGGCAGAAACGGCGCGATTCCACCGCACCGAGGTCGGAGTGGTCACCACCGCGGCCCTTGGCCACGTCGTGGAAGATCGCCGCCACGCACAGGATCCAGGGCTTGTCGAAAGTCGAGGCGAGTTGCGAGCAGAACGGGTACTCGTGGGCATGCTCGGCGATGAAGAAGCGCCGCACATTGCGCAGCACCATCAGGATGTGCTGGTCGACCGTGTAGACGTGAAACAGGTCGTGCTGCATCTGGCCGACGATGCGGCGAAACACCCACAGGTAACGGCCGAGCACGCTGGTCTGGTTCATCAGCCGGAAGGCGTGTGTCTGGCCCTCGGGCTGCTGCAGGATCTGCATGAAGGTGGCGCGGTTGACGGGGTCGCGGCGGAAACCGCTGTCCATCACTTCGCGGGCGTTGTAAAGCGCGCGCAACGTGCGTGCTGACAGGCCCTCGATGCCATGCTCCCTCTGAAACACGAGAAAGGTTTCCAGGATGGCATGCGGCTCGCGCTCGTAGAGGTCGTCGCTTGCCACCTCGAGCATGCCGGCACGGTCGAGGAAGCGCGCGTCGATGGGGCGCATCGGCGCATCTTGCGAGCCGTTGACCCGCTCCTCGATGTTGAGAACCAGGATCTGGTTCAGCTGCGCCACCGCCTTGGCGGCCCAGTAGTAGCGCTTCATCAGCACTTCAGACACCCGCTGGCCCTTGGTGGCCTGGTAGCCGAAGCTCTCGGCGACGGCGGTCTGCAGGTCGAACACCAGCCTGTCTTCTCGCCGCCCGGCCACCATGTGCAGCCGCGCGCGGATCAGGCGCAGCAGGCCTTCGTTGCGCTGCAGCTGTTTCACTTCAAACGCCGTGATCAGCCCCTTGGCGGCCAGCTCGGTCCAGCTCTTGCCGAGGCCGGCAGCGCGTGCCACCCAGATCAGCACCTGCAGGTCGCGCAGGCCACCGGGGCTTTCTTTGCAGTTGGGCTCGAGCGAGTAGGGTGTGTCTTCGTATTTCTGGTGGCGCTGGCGCATCTCGAGCGTCTTGGCGACCAGAAAGGCTTTCGGGTCCATGGCCTCGGCATGGGCGCGGCGGAAGGCGTTGAACACCCGCTTGGAGCCGCAGAGGTAGCGCGATTCGAGCAGCGCGGTTTGCACCGTCACGTCTTTTTCGCCTTCGGCGGTGCACTCGTCGACGGTGCGCACGCTGGAGCCGATCTCCAGGCCGATGTCCCAACAGGCGGTGATGAAACCTTCGACCGACGACTTCAGCGCGTCGTTGGGCGAGCCCGCGAGCCGTGCATTGGCGAGCTCGTCACTGGGCGGCAGCAGCACCAGCACGTCCACATCGGAGTGCGGGTACAACTCAGCCCGGCCGTAACCGCCCACGGCCACCAGGGCCGCGCCGGGCGGCATCATCGCGTGCTCCCACAGCTCGAGCAGGGTCTGGTCGACGTGGCGGGCCAGCGCGCGCACCAGCCGGGTGGCAGCCGGTGCGGTGGGGCGCGACTCGCGGAAGTGCGTCAGCAGCGCAGCCTTGCCCTCGCGGAACTGCGCGCGCTGCTCGCTGATGCTGCGGGGGGCACCGACCGGCGCCCGGGTGGTTTCAGCCACGACCGCCATGGGCGGCTCCTCTTCAGGCGGTTGCGGTGGCGGGGGCGGTCACGAAGGCAGGCGGCGGTGGGCTGCCGGCCGACAGCGTCAGCACCTCGTAGCCGGTTTCGGTGACGAGCACGGTGTGCTCCCACTGAGCCGAGAGCGAGCGGTCGCGGGTGACGATGGTCCAGCCGTCGCCGGTTTCGCGGATGTCGCGGCGGCCGGCGTTGATCATCGGCTCGATGGTGAACACCATGCCGGGCACCAACTCTTCGAGCGTGCCGGGGCGGCCGTAGTGCAGCACCTGCGGTTCTTCGTGGAACTTGCTGCCGATGCCGTGGCCGCAGAACTCGCGCACGATGGAGAAACCGGCGTTCTCGGCAAAGGTTTGAATGGAATGGCCGATATCGCCCAGGCGTGCACCGGGCTTCACTTTGACGATGCCTTTCCACATGGCGTCGTAGGTCATGCTGCACAGGCGCTTGGAGGCGATCGAGCCTTCACCGACGATGAACATGCGGCTGGTGTCGCCATGCCAGCCGTCCTTGATGACGGTGACGTCGATGTTGACGATGTCGCCGTTCTTCAGCGGCCGGTCATTCGGGATGCCGTGGCACACCTGATGGTTGATCGAGGTGCAGATCGATTTGGGGTAGGGCGTGTAACCCGGCGGCTGGTAGTGCAGCGGTGCGGGAATGGCTTGTTGCACGCCCACGATGTGCTCGTGGGCCAGGCGGTCGAGTTCTTCGGTGCTGATGCCCGCCTTCACGTGCGGCGTGAGCATGTCCAGCACTTCAGAGGCGAGGCGGCCGGCGACGCGCATGCGCTCGACGTCGGCGGCGGTTTTGATCGTGATCGTCATGGGGCCGGATTATCTCACCGGCCCCGTAAAATGCGCGGTTTCCACCGGCCAACCCTGCACACGGGCGGGCCAACCCCAACCGCCACCCGAGCCCCCCAGCGTGACTTCCACCCCCAAGCAATTGCTGCACTTCGAGGGCGGCAACGCCTTGTCCGCCTTCCGCGCCCAGGCCTTGCTGCCGCGGCTTCAGGCGGTCAGCCCCCGCATCACCGGCGTTTCTGCGCGGCATGTGCACTGGGTCTGGAGCGAATCCCGGCTGGATGCGAGCGATGCTGACAAGGTGCAGGCCCTTCTGCGCTATGGCGACGACTACACCGGCCCGGCCGAAGGCGCGCTGATCGTGGTGGCGCCGCGCCTCGGCACGGTGTCGCCCTGGGCCTCGAAGGCGACCGACATCGCCCACAACTGCGGCCTCGCCATCAAGCGGGTGGAGCGGGTCACCGAATTCCGGCTCACGCTGAAGAGCGGCCTGCTGGGTGGCGTGAAAGCCTTGAGCGCCGACGAGTTGCAAGCCGCCGCTGCGTTGCTTCACGACCGCATGACCGAGAGCGTGCTGCTGGCGCGTGAAGACGCTGCCCACCTGTTCGACGAACAGCCCGGCAAGCCGATGGCGCATGTCGACGTGCTCGGCAAGGGCCGCGGCGCGCTGGAGTCGGCCAACACCGAGTTCGGCCTGGCGCTGAGCGACGACGAGATCGACTACCTTGTCAACGCCTTCACGGCGCTCAAGCGCAACCCGACCGACGTGGAGTTGATGATGTTCGCGCAGGCCAACAGCGAGCACTGCCGCCACAAGATTTTCAACGCGCAGTTCACCATCGACGGCGTGGCGCAAGACAAGTCGATGTTCGGGATGATCCGCAACACGCACGCGCTGGCGCCGCAGCACACGGTGATTGCCTACAGTGACAACGCCTCGGTGATGGAAGGTGGCCCGACCGAGCGCTGGCTGCCGCAGGGTTACACCAATGCGCCGTTGTACGCCGGGCGTCAAGAGCTGGTGCACGTGCTGATGAAGGTGGAGACGCACAACCACCCCACCGCCATTTCTCCGTTCCCCGGCGCCTCGACCGGCGCAGGCGGCGAGATCCGCGACGAGGGTGCAACCGGCCGTGGCTCCAAGCCGAAGGCGGGGTTGACGGGTTTCAGCGTGTCCAACCTGCACCTGCCCGGCACCAACGAGCCGTGGGAGCAAACGCCCTACGGCAAGCCCGAGCACATCGCCAGCCCGCTGCAGATCATGACCGAGGGCCCGCTGGGTGGCGCGGCCTTCAACAACGAGTTCGGCCGGCCCAACCTGGG
>NZ_JANOCG010000659.1:0-3801 GCF_031412075.1 Rhizobacter sp. | reverse complement strand
CCTTGAGGCCGCCGCCGTCGTAGACGTGGTACATCGCGTCGGCGCGGTCATCGGGCAAGGTCGGTGCCGCATGGGCCACACCCGTGGCGAGCGCTCCGCCGATCAGGCCGGCAGCATGCACGCGGTTGCGGCGCAGCGCGGCCAGCAGGCGCAACAGGGCGCGCCAGGCATGCACCACCGAGCGCCGCCAGAGCGGGCGCGCTTCAGTTGCAGCCACAGCCGCCCCCTTGCACGCCTGTGGCACCCCGGCCGCCCTCACGCACTTCGCGCACATGCTCGTAGTGCTTGTCGGACATGCCGTTGCGCGAGAACTGCATGATCGGCGAGGCCAGGCGCTCGCGTTCATACGGCTTCACCCACGGCTCGATGCTGCCGCACCCCGACAGCAACAGCACGCAAGCTGCGAGCGCTGCGAGACGGGCTGATGACAGAAGCTGCGGCATGTTCATTCCTTCAGCAGGTCGCGGATCTGCTTGTCGTACAGGTCTTCGTAGCCGTCTTGGTAGCCACGATGCACGAAGCGCACCTTGCCGCTGCGGTCGATGACCATGGTCGAGGGCATGCTGTTGAGGTCGTACAGGCGGCTCACCTTCTTGTCCGTGTCGAGCAGCACGGGGAAGTTGACGCCCAGCTTGGCCGACAGGTCGGCGGCGTTTTTCACGTTGTCGTCGACGTTCACGCCCATCAGCACCAGGCCCGAGCTCTTGTACTTGTCGGCGATGCGATTCAGGTGCGGCATTTCCTTGCGGCACGGGCCGCACCAGGTGGCCCAGAAGTTGACCAGCACCACCTGGCCACGCTGCTCTTGCAGGCGCATGTTGCTGCCGCTCAGGGTGCGCAGGGTGAAGTCAGGGGCGGCGGTGCCCACGGTGGCCACTGCGCTCGCCAGCGTGGCGGTGGCCGCCAGCAGCATGCCCACAGCGGCGCGCATGGCGTGCAGGGAGAAAAAGGTTTGCGAGGTCGTCATGAAGCACCTGTCAGAAGAAGAAGGTTGCACCCAGGGTCATCTCGAGGTTCTGGGTTCGCTCGCGTTTGCCGAGCAGGTCGAGTTCGAACATGTGGTTGCGCATGTCCACCTGCAGCGCGGCCCAGTCGGCCAGGAACACGCGCGCGCCGAATCCGAAGTTGAAAGTCTGCTTGCGCTGGTTGTCAAAGCCGATGCGCAGGCTGGTGTTGCCGATGCCGCCAATGATGTAGAGCGCCGAGGTCTTGGCCCAGTTGCGCCCGATGAACACCTCGCCGGGCAGCACGTTGTAGCCAATCGACAGGTTGTAGTACTTGAGCTTTTCTTCGGCTGAAATGAAGATGCCGCCCGGCAGGATCTGGCGGAAGGCTTCGTCGCTGACCTTGGTCTGGCCGTAAGTGCCTTCGACGAAGAAGTCTTCGGTCACGTGGTAACCCAGGCGCACGCCGCTCACCGAGTTGGAGCCGAAGTTCTGGGTGGAATAGGTGCCGGCAAACAGGCCGAGCTCGAAGTCGTTCGACGGGATCTTGGGCACCTTGACATTGCGCCGGTCGACCTGCGGCACGATCACTTGCTCGTTGGCCGGCTTCTGATCCTTCGTGTCTTTTTCGTCAGCCGCGCGGGCGCCCGTGGCCGCAGCCACGAGGGCAGCGATCAGCAGCAGGTAGGCAAATGGCTTGATGTGCATGGGGTCGTCCGTTAGAGCCCGTCAGAAGAAGAACGATATGCCGGCCGCGACCGCCCGGTACTCGCCCACACGGGTTTCGCCAAGGAAGGCGGTGTAGAAGGTGTAGTCGACGCGGGCCACAAAACGGTCGGTGACGTGGTAGCGCAGGCCGACAGCGGCGTTGGCCATGTTGACGTTGGTCGTTTGTGCGCCCACCAGACTGGCATTCGGGATGTTCTTGAACTTGCCCACGCCGATGCCGAGAAACGGCGACAGGCGGCGGTGCGACCAGGGCTCGGAGTTGAGGTTGATGTGCCAGAAGTCGGTGCCGGAAAACACACCCTGCACCTGGCCGATGGTGGCTTCGAACGACAGCGTGTCGGAGACGCGGTAGCCGGTCCAGACCTTGAGCAGCGGCTCTTTCTTGAAGCGGCCCCAACCCGCGCCCATCTCGAGCTTGCGGGCGAGGTAGTCGTCGAGCAGCACGTCGCGAAAGGTCTTCACGCGGCCAGCTTCGGTGAGGGTGCGCTCCAGTTGCTGGCGAACCACCCAGCCCACCGTGCCCTTGGCCGTGCGCACCTTGAACCAGTCGGTGTGGCGCGACTCGATCTCGATCCAGTCTTCGCGCTCGACCACATGGAACACCGGGAAGCCACGGCCCGGCCCGGTGCGTACCTCGAGGTAAGGGTCGGCCACTTTCAGTCGCTCAAGCGGCGCATCGGCCGCCTGGGCGGGTGCCACAGCCAAGCCAGCGCCCAGAAACAGGGCGCCCGAGAACATGACCTTGCGCAACACAGTCAGACCCGCGAACAGAAAGCTCATTGGGTGGGACACGCCCCTGGGGCCGGGTCGTAGCTGAACTCGCTCTGCCCCACCGGCGCGGGGTGCGTCATCCAGTACATCAGCAGCCTGACATTGGTGTCGAGGTCAGACTCGAAGATCAAGCCTCCGCCGTGCAGCACGTTGCGCACCAGCGGCTTGGAGATGAGGCGACTCTGGGAGATGGCGGTGAAAACCACCTCGCCCTGAGACGAGTAGAAATTCTTGTACATGTCCGTGCCGCGGATCACGTCGGCGGTGTTGGCCGGGTTGGCCAGGTCGACCACCGCGGCCGAGGCGATGACCCGGAAGGCGCCGCCCGTGCCCGCCGCGTTCTCATGGCAGCCGGAGCCGGCACAGGTGTTGGTGGTGGCGGTGCCCGGGATGGGCAACTGCGCGATGAAGATGGGGTTGATGCAGCGCTGGAAGTAGGCGAACGACAGGCTTTGCCCGCCGCGCGCCTCTTCGTTGTTCACATTGGGTGGGTTGCCGAGCGGGCTGCCGCCCCCGCACCCCGTGCCCAGGCCGAGCACCGCGGCGCACACACCTGCCCACTTGAGGAGCGTGGGCGCGGGCCGCGTTGAAACTTGCTCTTGCGTCATCGGCATCCCGTGGCAATCCAGGCCGCGATGGTGTTGTAGGCCGTGCTGCCCACCGGCAACACCGCCGCCGTGCCACCCAGCGGGTGCGGCGCCGTCGACGGCCTGCTGAGCAGGTAGTTCGAGCTGGCGACGCAGGTGTCGGAGATCATCGACAAGGTCACGTTGAAATCACCCTCGGCGCTGCCCGTCAGCACGAAGCGATTGTCGCGGAAGGCGGTGCCCGTGGGGGTGCCTTCGTCGCTGCCCACGGCCTGGTGGCAGCTGGCCGCGCAGGTCGAGCGCAGGATCGGGTGGATCGTGGTCTCGAATGCCGACTCGCTCAGCCCATTGACCGAGCGCACGCCGCCAGCCGGGTCGAACGGGTCGTTGTAGTACTGGCCGCCCAGGTCCATCCACACGACCAGCACACGCTTTTCAGCGGCATTGAGCATCGTGGCGTGGTTGATCGTTGGCGTCGGGTACTCGGTACGGGCGCCGGCGCTGGCGAGCAAGGTTTCGCCGAACAGGATTTCGGTCAGGCGGCTCTTGCGGGCGATGCCGGCCGAGTTGGCAGCGCCGGAGCTGGCTTCGACCAGCGCTGCGCCACGCACGATCATGGGCACGCCGTTCTCCAGGCGGATTTGCGGCAGGCCCGTGGTTGCATCGATGACGGGGTCACCGAGCATCAGCTCTTCATAGGACGTCACGCGGCCGGTGCCGGACGTCGTGCCACGCAGGTCGAGCGCGGCCGAGTCGGCGTGGCAGCCGGT
>NZ_JANOCG010000658.1:0-1663 GCF_031412075.1 Rhizobacter sp. | reverse complement strand
GTTGACCAGCCGGCGAATCAGCGCCGGCCGCACGCCGGCATACAGCATCACCACGTTGCCACCCATGCTGTGGCCCACCAGGTCGATTTGCGTCACGCCGGGGAAGGGCTTCAGCACCGCGTCGACGATCCCATCCAGGTCACCCAGGTAGTCGGCAAACCAGTAGCTGTCTTCCTGCGGGGTGTCGGTGAGGCCGAAGCCGCGCCAGTCGGGGGCGACCACGTAGCGGTCGTCGGCCAGCGCGTCGACCACAAACTGGAACGACGCGCCCACGTCCATCCAGCCATGCACCATCACCAGCGGTGGCCGCTCGGCCGTGACCAGGCTCGCGTCGCCCCAGTGGCGCAGGTGGTACTGAAGGCCTCGAACGGAGAGAAAACAGCTGCGGCTTTCGCGCCGCACGACGTAGGGGTTGTCACTCATGCGATCGATGATAGGGCGCGGGGTGGCAATGCGCTGTCGAAGGCGAGACACCCAGTGCCGGCGCGCTCTTTCAGAACGATTCAGCTTTTTTTCAGGACGCCGGGGTGTACCGCGACCGACAGTGCTGCTTCACCCCACCCCATGGAGAGAACCATCACCACCAGCCTCATTGCTCGCGCGGCCGCTTTGCTTTCGGTCGCGGGCTTCCTCGCCGCGCTGCAGGTGGCTTTGTCGCTTGAGCTCAAGCCTGCGCCACCCGCTGTGGTGGCAGCGTCGGCGCAGGCTTCAGCAGTACAGATGACGAAAAAGCCGGCCGCGTCCTCTATGCTTGCGGCGTCGGGGTACCTGATTGCCAAAGACAAGCTGGACTGATCCGGCCCGACCAGCCAAAGAGGCGAATGTGTTGCCACAAAGAGCAACCCGCAGTCTGAACATCGGTGTGACGGGGCATCGTTTGAATCGCATTTCACAGCGCCAGCTCGACCAGTTGACGCCGCAGCTTCGGCCATTCCTGGCACAGATCGCTGCGGCTGCGCGCACGCCTGCGCTCGCCTTGCTTTCGGGCCTGGCCGAAGGCGCCGACCGCCACGTGGCGCAGTTGGCCCTCGACGCCGGCTACGCTTTGTACGCCGTGCTGCCCTTTGCGCGAGACACCTACGCGCGCGACTTCACCGGCGGTGCGTCGCGCGCCCAGTTCGGCGAGTTGCTGGCCCGTGCAACCCGCGTCACCGAGCTGAGCGGGCGGCCCGGCTTTTCAGCCCAGGCCTACCGCCGCGCCGGCCACGCCTTGCTCGATGAGTCCGACGTGCTGCTGGCCGTGTGGGACGGGTTGCCCGCACAAGGCGCCGGTGGCACCGCCGAGGTGGTGAACGAAGCCTGCCGGCGGCGCATGCCGGTGATCCATGTGTCGACCCAGCCGCGCACGCAACCCGTGCTGATCTGGCAACGCCAGGGCAGCGCAACCCGTGGCCGCAGCGACTATGAGGCGGCCTCCTCGCGCCGCTGCGGCCCGTCGCAGGTGGCGGCGATGGTGTCGCACGTGATGAGGGCGGGCTGATGAGCAAGGTCACGCCGATTCGCCCGCCAGGCGCCGCTGGCCTTGAGCCAAGCTCTGCTGGCGCTGAGCCGACGCCCGTTGGCGCTGAGCCGCCCCCCGTTCGCCCTGAGCCTGTCGAAGGGTCAGCGCACAACGCCGATGTCACGAACCTGCCCAAATACTGGGCCTTCCTGAGCTACAGCC
>NZ_JANOCG010000657.1:0-10801 GCF_031412075.1 Rhizobacter sp. | reverse complement strand
TGTGCATGGCCACGTTGCCGTTTTGTTCGATGGGTTTCCACAGCTCGCCCCCACGGTCGAGCTCGAAGTAGAAGTAGCCGGCATGGACGGGCAGCTGGCGTGGTGCCACCGGCAGCGAGCGCAGGCCGATGCCGGGCAGTTGCAGGTTGACGAGGTCGCGCAGCTTCTCCGGCGGGCCAATCTTGGTTTGCGCCGGGAAGCGCTGGCGCAGTTGCTCGCCGGGCACCTGCGCGTTGACCGCCAGCACAAAGGTGCCGGTGCGCGCGAGTTCCATGTCGGTGACCACCGCCGTGCGCACGCCGTGGTTGCGGTTGACGAGGTCGAGTTGAACGGCGTTTTGCTCCAGCACCGAGGTCAACATGCCGCGCAGCGAGTCGAACACCGGCGTGAAGGTGCGGGCCAGGTCGTCGTGGCGGTATGGCGGAAATTCGGGCGGGCGGCGCGCGCTGGTCGAGAGCGTGGCCAGGTCACCGGCCAGTCGCAAGCAGTCGCCGTGCAGCTCGCGCGGGTGGGCGTTGGGCGTGGCGGCGTGCTGGCTGAACACGGGCTCGTTGCGGTTGAGCGTTTGCAGCATCAAGAAGTCAGCCAGCTCCGACACCCCATGGCTCAGCTGCCCCATGCGCCCGGCCAGGGCTTGCGCGCGCTGCAGGATCAGGCCATGCAGCAGCGAGGCGCTGGCCGAGAGTTGCGCCGTGGCCTCGATGGCCACCTGCGGCGCGATGTAGCTGCGCTCGAGCGTCACTTGCCCATCGCTGCGGCGCTCGGCCACCACCGCCACGCCGAGCAAGGCATAGGCTTCGCTCGCCTCCTTGGCACGCACCAGGCGCAGGCGCAGGCGGCCGGTCTGGATGGTCGTGGGCTCGTCAGACGCGTCGGTGTTGTCGCGCACGTCTTCTTCAACGGCGCCATAGCGGGCCAACTCACCCGCTTCACCGGTGCCAAAGTCAACTTCGTTCAGGCCTTCGCGCTGCAGCGGCAAGGCGAGGTAGATGATCTCGCCCTTCACATCGGCCGGCACCTCCATCGGTGCAGGCAGCGGGTCGAGTTGTGGCATGGAAAACGGCGTGCCGTCCGGCAGCAGGCCGCTGGCACGCGAGATGCCGAGCTTGCCCAAGGCGAGCAGGCCCTCGTCGAGCTCGAGCTCGGTGAAACCCCAGGCAAACGGCGAGATGCTGCGGGCTCGCGCATCGATCAGTCGCTCCAGGTAGCGGGTTTCTTGCTGAAAGTGATGGGGCTGCAAGAACATGCCCGAAGACCACACGACTTTGGCGCGCCAGCTCATGTTGTTGTGCTTGGAGTTGGAGTGATGATCAACGGGGTGCCTGCCTCAAGGCTTGGGCGAGGTGCGCTTGGCTTGCACCGTGATGTCGGCGAGGTCGATGGCCATCACGTTCTTCTTGCCCGCAGCCACCGGCACCACCGCGCGCCAGCGGGCACGCTCGAGTTCACGGAAGGCGACCATCACGCCGATGAACTTGGTGTCGGGCGACAGCGGCTTGACGAGCGGCTTGGTCTCGCCGGGGCGCAACACAAACTCTTCGCGGCTGATCATCTCGGCGCCGAGCACCGCCTGGTCTTTCTCGAACAGCGACACAAAGTCGGCCTGCTCGAACAGCGTGGGCGACTTCAGCTCAAACACCCGCACCACCACGGGTGATGGGCGTTTGCGTGAATCGGGGTTGACCTCGGCCGAGGCGACCACCTTGGCCTCGAGCGTCGTCTTGCCGCCACCGAACATGGCGCAAGCTGACAGCGACACACTGGCCAGCAAGGCCGCTGCGAGCCACAGGCGGCGGGACAGATCAGATGTTTTGGCGTTTGATTGCATGGAGTCCTGAGGCCTTTCGGTTGACCCTCATCCATGCGCGTCTCCGTTCGCACTGAGGTGTCGAAGTGCAGCGCAGGGCTTCGATACCTCAGCCCGAACGGGGGCAGGCGGGGCCGTCAGCAGAATACCGGCGACACCTGCGCGTGCGGCGTGACTAAGGTAATCCGAGCCCGCGTGCCTCCATCAACTGGTTGACGAAGGTCAGTTGGAACGCACGCGCCGCAGGCATAGGCTTGGCGCATGAAACTGCTGCCCTACTCGGTGTTTGCCCTTGTCACAGTTGTGGGGCTGGCAGGCTGTGCTTCAAAGCAAGCCGCTGCGCCGAGCCAAGGCAAACCCGCCGAGATGCCAGCAGTGGCAGCCGCCGCGCCCGACAAAAAGCTCAGCAACACGCCCCCCGTCAAGACCGGTCCCAAGCTGCCGAGCGAGGTGCGCACGCGCAACGCCATGTTCAAGCTCACCTCCTACGACGAGCTGCCGGGTTGGCAACAAGACGACATGCGGGCGAGCTGGAGTGCCTTCCGCAATTCGTGCGATGTGCTGCAAAAGCGCGAAGACTGGCGCGAGATCTGCGCCGACGCGAAAACCGTGCCGCCCAACACGCGTGCCATGCGCAGCTTCTTCGAGAACCGCTTCACGCTGCTGCGCATCTTGCACACCGACTCGCGCGGCGATGGCGAGGTCACCGGCTACTTCGAGCCCTTGCTCGAAGGCCAGGCGCAGCGCGACGCCGAGTTCAACACCCCGGTGATGGGCGTGCCGCGCGACCTCTACACCATCGACTGGTCGCGTGTGCCCGCCGCGCAGCGACGCTCGGTGGTGCGCGTCAGACCCGAAGGCAACCTCTTGCTGCTGGCCCAGCCGGGTGACGCTGCAAGCTACCCACTCGACTTGCGCCGCTTTGTGCTCGACGACCGCGACCGCCGCCTGCGCCTGCGCCTGGTGGGCGATGCTGGCAGCCCGAGCGCGCGTGTCGACCCGTACCACACCCGGGCCGAGCTGGAGGCGCTGGGCCTGCCGCAGGGCATCAATGCACCGGTGGTGACCTGGGTCAACGACCCGCTGGCGCTGTATGCGATGCAGGTGCAGGGCTCGGGCCGCGTGCGCATGCCTAACGGGCAAATCTTGCGGCTGCAATACGCCGAACAAAACGGCCACCCGTTCAAGCCCCTGCGGGTCACGCCCAAAGCCAAGGTCGTGGTTGCCACACGTGGTCTCGGTGGCGGCAAAACCGCCGGCAGCACCGCCGACCAGGCCGATGAATTCGAGATCGAAGGTGATGCGCCCGGTGATGCCGAAGCTCCGGTGCTGACCCGAGGTGTCACGCCCGCGCAGCGCGCGCCCGCGGCCAAACCTGCCGGCAACGACCCGCTGGTCGACGAGTTGCTCAAAGGCGCGCGCAAACCGGCTCCGGCCGCCGCGCCAGCCACAAGCCCGGCCCGGCCGCAGCCAGCGGCAGCACCGCAGCCCAAGTCCGCAGTGGCCGGAAAGCTGTCGTCCGACCCGAGTTATGTGTTCTTCAAGACGGTGCCCGAGCGCCCGCAGTCTGAAGGCCCGCAAGGCGCGCTGGGTGTGCCGCTGACGCCGGGCCGCTCGGTGGCCGTCGACCCGCGTGTCACGCCGCTCGGCTACCCGGTGTTCCTCAGTGCGCCCGCGCCGGCAGGCTCCAAGATATCGATGCAACGGCTGGTGTTTGCGCAAGACACCGGTGGCGCCATTCGCGGCGCGGTGCGCGCCGATTATTTCTGGGGCTTCGGCAACGAAGCCGGCCAGATGGCGCGAGCCACCCGCCACCGGGGCCAGATGTGGGTGCTGCTGCCCACCGCCGAGGCCAGCCGCCTGGCCACCAGCAAGCTCGTCACGCGCGGCGTGTCGCTGGGCGGCGAGACGGAGAACTCGTGCCTGGTGCCTGACGGCGAGTTTTGCTCCGAGGCCGACTGAGCGCCGCAGCGTCGTCCTGCCCGATCGTGGCGCCCAACGCGCGCAGCGCCGCGCCTACATGGGCATCACGCCGGCGCACCAGCAAGGTCTCGACCCACATCGCCTTGGGCGCCAACGCGCTCACACGCAGATCGTCACGGCCCCGATACGCATCGACCGCGCTGCGCGGCAACACGCTCACGCCCACTCCCGCGCCCACACAACCGAGCAAGCCCTCCAGCGTGCCGAACTCCAGGCGCCGAAACGGCAGCCAGCCGCTGGCCGCGAAATGCGCCTCCAGCCGCTGCCGGTAAGAGCAGCCCTGGCGGAACATGACGGCGGTGAGGCCGCCATCGCGCAATTGCACATCGGGCTCGCCGGCATCGATCGCGCTCACCAGCACCAGCTCTTCGCGAAACACCCGCTCGGCCACCAGGTCGGGATGATCGACCGGCCCGGCCACCAGGGCGGTGTCGAGGCGATGGGCCAGCACATGCTCCAGCAGCTCGGCAGTGGGCCCGGTGCGCACCTCCAGCTGCACGTCGGGGTGCGCCCGGTGAAAGCGGCCCAGCACGGCAGGCAGTCGCACGGCGGCGGTGGTTTCCATCGAGCCGATGCGCAGGCTGCCACGCACCAGGCCGTCGTCACGCACGGCAGACAGCGCCTCGGTCGACAGATCCGCCAGGCGCTGCGCATAGCCGAGCAGCCGCGTGCCGGCGTCGGTGAGCGACATGCCGCGGCTGTGGCGCAGAAAGAGGCTCACGCCGAGTTCGCCTTCCAGCTGCTTCAGGCGGGTGGTGACGTTGGACTGCACCGTGTGCAGCTCCTGCGCCGCCGCGCTCACCGAGCCTCGGCGGGCGACGGCGGCGAAGGTGGCCAAAGCGGTCGGGTCCATGGCGGCTCCAGGTATCTTCATTCAAGAATGAAGAAATCATAACAATTCATTTTTCAAGATGACACACAGGCACTACCTTTGAGGGCATGGACACACCACACACCGCTTCTCCGCTCTTGAGCACCCCGCTCACCCGCTTGCTGGGCGTGCGCCACCCCGTGGTTCTGGCGGCCATGGATCTGGTGGCCGACGCGCGCCTGGTGCGTGCCGTCAGCGACGCTGGTGGCTACGGCTTCCTTGGCGCGGGTTATGGCGACGAAGCCTGGTTGCGCCGGGAGCTGGCCTTGCTCGAAGGTGCGGCGGGGCGCTTCGGCGTGGGTTTCATCACCTGGAGCCTGGCGCAGCAGCCGCAGCTGCTCGACATCGCGCTCGCCGCCCAACCCAGCGCCGTGTGGTTGTCGTTTGGTGACGTGGCCCCGTTTGCCCAACGCATCAAGACCAGCGGCGCGTTGATGGTGTGCCAGGTGCAGACCGGAGCCATGGCGCGACAGGCGCTTGATCACGGCGCCGACGTGCTGGTGGCCCAAGGCGCCGAAGCCGGTGGCCACGGCGTGAGCCGCGGCAGCATGGCGCTGGTGCCTGCGCTGGTCGACTTGGCCGGCCCACGCGTGCCGGTGGTGGCGGCAGGCGGCATCGCCGACGGCCGGGGCCTGGCCGCCGCGCTGACGCTGGGCGCGGCGGGCGTGGTTTTGGGCACCCGCTTTTACGCCACCGCCGAGGCCGCAGGCTTTGCGGCGGCCAAGGAGCGCATCGTGGCCGCCAGCGGTGACGACAGCCAGCGCAGCATCGTGTTCGACATGTCTCGCCGCAAGGTCTGGCCCGCGCCTTACACCGGCCGGTGCCTGCAAAACGATCACCTGCGCCGCTGGAGCGGGCGCGAGCTGGAGCTGCTGCGCGACCAGGCCGACGTGGCCGAGCGTTATGCCGCCGCCCGCGCAGCCGGCAACTTCGACATGGCCGCCGTGATCGCGGGCGAGTCCGCCGGCTTGATCCACGACCTGCCCAGCGTGGCCGAGCTGATGCCGCGCATCATCGGCACTGCGGTGGCGCAGTTGCGCCTAGCGCAATCATTCATCTCATGACATAGAAACGAAAGAGAACCATGCCATTCGTGAACATTCAAATCACCCGCGAAGGCGCCACGCCCGCACAAAAAGCCGAGCTGATCGCCGGCGTGACCGAACTCCTGGTGAAGGTTCTCAACAAGAACCCGGCCACCACCTTCGTCATCATCGACGAGGTGGACACCGACAACTGGGGTGTCGGCGGCAAGCCCGTCACCGAGTTGCGGCGGTTGGCCAAGACGCCACCCGCCTGAGCATAAAAAAGGCCGGCAAGTGCCGGCCTGGGTGTCACGCGGATGAAAAGATCATTCAGGCCGCGCGGGCAATGTCACGCAAGCGCTTGATCTGGTCGTGGTTGGCTTGCACGCCGAGCTGCTGGCGAGCGATCACGGCACGCACGGCCTCCGGCAAGCCTTCGTCGCGCAAGGCCGCGCGGTAGCGTCCCAGCGCGGCGTCTTCACCGCGCTCGCATTCTTCCAGCATGGCTTCGTCGCTGTAGCCCGCGAGCGAGCCGCGTACTGCCACCCAGCCGCGATGCAGCGCGCCGGTGGTGCTGCCGTCGGTTTCGGGCTTGCCGCCGTAGTCGGAGACCATGGTCTGCAACTCGCTCGCCGCTGCCCGGCACTCTGCCGCGCGCGTGCTGAACAGCTGCTGCAGGTCGGCCGCTGTCACGTGCTTGGCGCAGGCGCTGAATCCGAGTTCGCCGTCCTTGGAGGTTTCGATCAAGTCGTTGAGGGTGTCGATGACGTCTTCGTGGCTCATGGGGTTTCCTTTCATGGTCGACGCAGGAGGCGCCGCGTTGCATGTCAGGCCCTGATGTCTGCCGGCCGGGTTGACCGGTCTGGCACACCAGAACCAGAAGCCCATGGTGGCCACGCGAGCAGGCATTGGCTGTAGGACAAGGCCCCAGCTGCAGGTCGGCGACCTGCGGCAATCCGCCTCAGCGGCGGACGAGGAATGCGAACACACCGTCGATGGACTGGCGCTGGTCTTCACGAATGGCTTCGCGTGAAAGCTCCACCACGTCGAAGCCATGTTGGCCCGCCAGCTTGCGCAGGTAACCTTCGGCGTGCGCATAACGCAGGCTCGGCAGCAACTCGAAGGAGCGGGCCTCGGGGCTGGCCACCTCGGCGGAAAAGCAGAACAGCCCGCCTTGCAGCATCACCGAAGCGACGGCCGCGAAAACAGCCGACAGGTCGCCGATGTAGATGAACACGTCGGCCGCGAGCACCAGGTCGTGGCGCTCGTGGGTGTGTTGCAGGTGTTCGGTGATGTCGGCGTGCACGAGGTGGTCGTAAACACCGCGCGCCCTCGCCTGCTCGATCATCTGGCTCGACAGATCCACCCCAACGAGCCGGTCGACCAAGGGCTTCACCAGCGGGCCGCACAGGCCGGTGCCACAACCCAGGTCGAGTGCTGAGCCGAAGCGGCCCGCATGCAACCGAGGCAGCGCCTGGGCCAGCACTTCGGGGGCGCGGTAGTGCAGCGCCTGCACCACGTGCTGTTCGAACTGGTGGGCGTAAGCGTCGAAAAGCGCTTCGACATACACACGTGGCGAGGTCGTGGGCGACGGCTGCGCGCCGAGCGCCGCCAGGTAGTAGCCGATCAGCCCGGCGTCAGCGCCATGCGCCAGCGCCTGGCGGTAAGCCTGCTCGGCATCGTCAGCCCGGCCGAGCTCGCGCAAGATGTCGCCCCGCGCGCACCAGGCCGGCGCGTGGCCTGGGTTGAGGGCCAACAGCCGCTCGAAGGCTGGCAACGCGTGTTCGGGCCGGCCCAGCTCCAGCAAGGCTCTGGCGCGATGCACCCAGGCGTCGGCGTTGTCGGGCTCGGCAGCCAGCACCTGGTCGGCAGCGTCGAGCGCCGCTTGGGGGCGACCCAGCTTGAGTCGCGTCGCTGCGAGGTTCACGAGCGTCGACACCCGCCCCGGCAGCAAAGCCAGCGCCGCTTCGAAATGGGCATGGGCCGCAAGGTACTGGCCCGCCTCGAAACAGGCGAGACCGGTCTGGAATTGCAGCTTGGCTTGTTCGAACGGTGTGTCGGCCATGGGGCGCGATTATCCCGGCCTGCCCGAGGCCGTGGTCAAGACGCTGGTGCCCCGCGCGCGTCGGTCGTCGGATCGACTCAGCGGTAGCGGTTGACCTCGATCTCGGGCACGGCCGAGCCCTGGTTGCCCCAGGCGCTGCGCACGTAGCTCAGCACGGCGGCGCTGTCGGCGGCGTTCAACACGTTGGCAAACGGCGGCATGCCGAAAGGCCTCGGGTTGCCTGCCGTCGACGGCGCAAAGCCGCCTTCGAGCAGCACACGCACCAGGTTCGCCGGCAAGGCCAGCGTCACCGCCCGGTTGCCGGCCAGCGCGGGGTAAATGCCGGCCACGCCCTCGCCGTTGTCGCCGTGGCAATCGGCGCAGTGTCGGGTGTAAAGCTTGGCGCCATGATCGAGCACCGCGCTGTCGGCCGGCGGCTGCCGTGCCGGCTGTGCGCGTGTGGGCGGCAGGGCCTGTAGATAGGTGGCCATCGCGCGCAGGTCAGCGTCAGCCAGGTGCTGCGTGCTGCGCCCCACCACTTCGGCCATCGGCCCGAGCACCGAGGCTTGGGGCGTGATGCCGTTCTTCAGCAGGTCGACAACGCTCTGCGCCGGCCAG
Organism: Rhizobacter sp.; assembly: GCF_031412075.1. Taxonomy (GTDB): domain Bacteria; phylum Pseudomonadota; class Gammaproteobacteria; order Burkholderiales; family Burkholderiaceae_C; genus Rhizobacter. The sequence continues at coordinate 2,453 of NZ_JANOCG010000657.1, read as the reverse complement.
TCCGCCACACCGGCTTCGTGCGGGTCGCTCAATGACGGCGCGTACCAGTTTTGCATCGGAATCAGGCCGCCGCCCAGGTCCAGGGTGCCGCTGGTGGCGCCGAGGGCGTTGCGGCTGCCGTGGCAGGCGTTGCAATGGCCCAGGCCCTGCACCAGGTAGGCGCCACGGTTCCACTCGGGCGACTTCGTTGCATCGTTGCCGGGGCGGCTCGGGCTGAAGTACAGCGCCCGCCACACCGCGAGCGCAGGCTGGGTGTTGAAGGGAAAGCGCAGGCTGTGCTCGCGATTGGCCTGCGAGACCGGTTTCAGGCTGCGCAGGTAGACATAAAGCGCGTCGGCATCCTGGCGTGTGACCAGCGTGTAGTTGGTGTACGGGAACGCCGGGTACAACAAGCGGCCATCGCGCGCGCGGCCGTTGTGCAGTGCGCGCCAGAAGTGCGCGGGTGTCCAGCTGCCGAGGCCGGTGGCCGCATCGGGTGTGAGGTTGGACGAATACACCGTGCCAAAAGGCGTCTCGATCCCACGGCCGCCCGAATAAGGCTCACCCCCACGGGCCGTGTGGCAGCCCGCGCAGTTGCCGGCGCGTGCGAGGTATTCACCGCGTGCGATCAGATCGGGTGTGGTGATGACATGCGCGTCGGTGAGCGGGTCTTCGTCGCGCAGGTTGAGGGCGAGCACCGCAGCCCCGAGCAGCATCACGACAAGGAGCGCGATCCACATGACGTGCTTCACGGTTTGGCCTCCACGCCGCCGCAAGGCACGGGCAACGGTGCGGGCAATGCGCTCACGACCTTGGTGTCGGCAGGCAGCGGCTGGGCCGCGAGCCACTGCGACAGCGCCGCCACGTCGTCCGCGCTCAGCGACCGCGCGATCTGCGCCATGCAGTCGGGCGCCTGGGCGCGGCGGCTGCCGGTTTGCCATGCGCCCAGTTGCGCGTTGAGGTAATCACGCGGCAGGCCCAGCAGGCCGGGGATGGCCGGCGCTAGGCCGGTGAGCGCAGCGCCATGGCACTGCACGCAGGCCGGAATGCGCCGGGTGCTGTCGCCGAGGAGGGCCAGCGCCTCGCCACGCTTCAATGTCTCGGCCGAGGCGGTGGGCGCCTGCGGCGGTGGGTAAGGCAAATCGAGCGAAGCGAAGTAGGCCGCCATCTCTTGCAGGTAGGCGTCACTTAGCGGGTCGATCAGCCGCATCATGGGCTGGTACTGGCGGCGGCCGTCGCGAAAATTGAGCAGTTGGTGATAGAGGTAGCCTGCAGGCTTGCCGGCAATGCGCGGCTGGTAGCCATCGCTGGCCGCCCGCCCCTGCGCACCATGGCATCCGGTGCAGGCTTGCACGCGCTGCGCGATGCTGTCTTCGACTTTTGGAGCTGCGAAAACGCCGACCGAAACGGTCATACACAGACACAGCAGACCAATACGAAGCATGTGAATCAAGCCGGTGCAGCCACCAGCGTCAGGCGAGTGATTTCAGAAGGCGCACCAAACCGTTTGGGCGGCCCCCAGTATCCCGTGCCTCGGCTGGTGTAGACCCACAAGCGCTTCAGCTTGTGCAGGCCGGCGGTGAACGGCTGCTGCAAGGGCACGAACAGGTTCCACGGGAAGAACTGCCCGCCATGGGTGTGGCCCGACAGCTGCAACTGAAAGCCGGCGCGCTCGGCCGCCTCAGCACTGCGCGGCTGGTGCGCGAGCAGCACGTGCATCGCCGCATGGGCCGGCGCACCCGCCATCGCGGCCTGCGGGTCGCTGCGGTGCGAGGGGTCGAAGAGATGCGCGCTGTAGTCGACCACGCCGGCCACCACCAGCGGCGCGCCACCATGCTGCAGCACGGTGTGTTCGTTCATCAGCACCCGGATGCCCAGGCGCCGCAACTCGGCAATCCAGGCGTGGGCCCCCGAGTAGTACTCATGGTTGCCGGTGACAAAGAAGGTGCCGTGCCGAGAGACCAGGCCGCCCAGCGGGGCGACATGCGGCGACAGGTCACGCACGCTGCCGTCGACCAGGTCGCCCGTTACCGCCACCATGTCGGCCTGCATGCCATTGACCGCATCGACGATGGCCTGGAGGTACGGGCCCTTGATGGTGGGGCCGACGTGGATGTCGCTGATCTGCGCGATGGTGAAACCCTGCAGCGCCAGTGGCAGGCCATGGATCGGCACTTCGACCGCCACGATGGCCGCACGGCGACGGGCGTTCACGAAACCCCACAGCGTGACCACGCCAGCCAGCACGGGCACGGCCCGGGCCGTCCACAGCGCAAGGCCGTCAATTCCAAAGACGCCCGCCAGCAGCTAGGTCGCGTCACGCAGCAAGGTCAACACCAGGAGCGACGAGAACATCCCCATGAACACAAAGCCAGCCCAGGCGGCTGCTTCGGACAAAGTCCGCTTGCGGATCAGGTGCCGTGCTCATCCTGTCGGCGGTGTTGATGCCGCTCGGCTTTCTCGCACGGCGCCTG
>NZ_JANOCG010000656.1:0-9595 GCF_031412075.1 Rhizobacter sp. | reverse complement strand
GCGCGCCACGCTGGCCTCCGTCGAGCCGATGCGTTCGCGCTGCTCCAGCCGCGTGCGTTCATCGAGCAGGGACGGGTTGGCCGGCAACACGGCGGCGACGATGGCCTCGCGCTTGACGCTGTCGCCCTGGCGCAGCGTGAGCCGCTGCACGCGCCCAGCCAAGGGCATCGACACCACATAGCGGTCGCGCAGCCGCGTCTTGCCGTCTTCTTGCACGGCGCGCTCGAAGCGGCCCTGGCGCACCTGTGCCACCTCCACCAGTTGAGGCGAGGGCATGAAAGCCCAGACCACCAGGCCGACCAGCAGCAGCACCGGGGCCGCAATGAGGAGTTTTTTCTTCGTGTTCATGGGGCTCGCTTGTGTGATTCACTCTCGGGTCTTGAGCACGCCCACCAGGTCGAGCGTGTCGATGCGGCGGCGCACGATCAGTGCGCTCACCAGGCCGGCCACCACCACGCACATGGCGGCGAAGGCATAGGTGCTGGGCAGGATCACCAGCGGGAAGGAAAACTCGTCGGTCACCATCAGCGCGACGATGGTGTAAGACAGGCCGTAGCCGAGCAAAACGCCCAGTGGGATGGCCAGCGCGATCTCGATCGCCAGCTCACCCAGCAGCAGCCCCGACACCTCGGCGCGGCTGAAGCCGAGCACGCGCAGGCTCGCCAGCTCCCAAGCCCGCTCGGCCAGCGAGATGCGTGCGCTGTTGTAGACCACGCCCACGGCAATCACCATCGCAAACAGGGTGAGGATGGCGCTCATGGTGAGCACGTTCCTGGCCGTGACTTCTTCGATGTTGGCGCGCATCACTGATTTGCTGGTCGCCAGCAGCACGCGCGGTTGCCCCTTCAGTGCCATCAGCAGCTCAGGCACGTGCCCGCGTGCCACGCTCAGCGTCACCTGCGACACCACGTCGCCTTCGCCGAGCAGGCGGTTGAGGGCACGCCGCTCCATGTAGGCGTTCATGCCCATCATCTCGCTCACGGTACCGGCCAGCGGCAGCTCGAGCACCGGGCGGGTGCCTTCCATCACCTCCACCCGCACGCTGTCGCCCGCACGCAGGCCGAGCCGCTCGGCCAGCCGGTCGGTCAGCATCAGGCCGTGGCGGGGCATCGGGTGCACGCGGTGGTCGAGGTCGACCACACGCTGCAGGTCGGGCTCGGCCGGGCGGCCCTGGATGGCGCCGTGGTAGCTGCGGTGCCCGTTGACCAGGCGCACGCTCACCAGGCGCGAGCCCTCGGCCGCAGTCACGTGAGGCAGTTTCATCAGCTCGTGCTGCACCCGCGCTGGCGTGGCCTCGACCAGTGCCACCGCCACGTCACCACGCATCACCAGGCCGAATTGGGTGGAGAGGATCTCCTGGGTGGCGTCGCGCCAGAACGCGCCGGTCACCACGATGGCCATCGACAGCGCAATGCCGAGGACGGTGAGCCCGGTGCGAAATGGCCGCCGCTCCATCGTGCGCAGCACCATGCGCGTGGCGGCAGGAACCCAGTGTTTGACGCCTAAACGCTCGATCAGCATCGGGCGGTAGATGCCGGGCGCGGGCGGGCGCATGGCCTCGGCCGGCGCCAGTGACACCGTGACGCGAATGGCGTTGAGCGTGGCCAGCACGCCGACCACCAGCGCCACGCCGGTGGCGGCCAGCACCAGGCCTGGCGTGAGCTGGTAGTCGAGCACCGGAAATCGGAACACGTCGGCATAGAGGCCGGCGAACCCCTTGCCCAGCGCCGCACCGAGCGCCAGGCCGGTCAACAAGCCCACGAGCACGATCACCAGCGTGAGCTTGAGGTAGTGCGAGGCAATTTGCAGGTCGGGGTAGCCCAGCGCCTTGAGCGCCGCGATCTGCTCGCGCTGGGTGGCGATCTGGCGGCTCAACACCACGTGCAGCAGGAACGCCGCCACACCGAGAAAGATGCTCGGCAAGATGGTGCCCAGCACACGCTGCTGAGAAATCTCGCTCGACAAGATGCGGTCCGACAGCTGGTCGTCCCGGCCATAGGCGCGTGTGGTGCCATACGGCGCGAGCAGGCGGTTCAGGTGGTCGATCACCGCCGCCTCCGAGCCGCCAGGCGCCAGCCGCAGAGAGACGTGGTTGAACGCACCTTCCATGTTGTAGGCAGCGGCCAGGGTGTCGTGGTCGACCCAGAACACACCAAAACCCTTCTGGTCAGGCGAGCCGGCAAGGCCTGCAAACACGTATTCCGGCGACAGCGCAATGCCCACCACCACCAGCTCTTCTCGCTTGCCGTTCACCAAGGCGTGCAGGCGGCTGCCGAGGTCGAGCCGGCGCTCGCGCGCGAAGGCTTCGGACACCAGCGTTTCGATGGTGCCGCTGCCGTGCCTCTCCACCATGCGGCCGCGTCGCAACTCCACGGTGTTCAGCCGCTGGGCGGTTTGTGTGGGCAGGCCGATCAGCTGGCCGACGATGGGGTCGGTGACGCCAGGCAGGTCGATCGGCACCAGTTGCTGCACCCGCGTGTCGACCTGGGCCACGCCGGGGGTTTGCTGGAGCTGGCGGTCGAGGTTTTGCGGGGCGCGCTTGAGCGAGGCGAACACGTCGGCGAAGCGGGCGTCGGCGTAATAGATGGCACGCGAGTTCTTCAGTGCCTGGTAGGCGCTGAAGGTGCCGACGAAGCCCGCGATGCCACTCGCCACCACCAAGGCGATGGTGATGGCCTGGCTCCACATCAGGGCCAGGTCGCGCAGCAGCTTGCGGTCGAGGGCTTTCATGGCTCGCAGCTGTCCCAGCCCCGCTCCGTTCGGGCTGAGCCTGTCGAAGCCGGCGCAGTGCAAGGCGCACCCTTCGACAGGCTCAGGGCGAACGCAGGCGGGGGTGTTGCTCTCATGTTGCCTTCACCACCTCAGCTCCGTCGGCGCCACCTTGTGCGCATTGACCTCGATGCGCGCCACGCGCCCGCCACTCAGGTGCAGCACGCGGTCGGCCATGCCGGCGATCGAGGCGTTGTGCGTGATCACGATGGCGGTGGTGCCGAGCTCGCGGTTGATCTGGGCAATGACTTCGAGCACCAGCAGGCCGGTGGTGTAGTCGAGCGCGCCTGTGGGTTCGTCGCACAACAGCACCTCGGGCCGTTTGGCGATGGCCCGGGCGATCGCCACACGCTGCTGCTCGCCGCCCGAGAGCTGCGAGGGGAAGTGGTCAAAGCGTTCGGCCAGCCCGACCAGGCCCAGGGCTTCGCGGGCCGGCATGGGGTGCTCGACGATGTCGGTCACCAGCTCGACGTTTTCTTGCGCCGTGAGACTGGGAATGAGGTTGTAGAACTGGAACACGAAGCCCACGTGCTCGCGGCGGTAGCGGGTGAGGTCGGCGTCATCGGAAGTGGTGAGGTTGTGGTCGGCGAACAGCGCCTCGCCCACGCTCGGCCTGTCGAGCCCGCCCAGGATGTTGAGCAGCGTCGACTTGCCACTGCCCGAGGGGCCGAGCAGCACGATGAACTCGCCACGGTAGATGTCGAGGTCGACACCTTGCAGCGCATGCACCTGCACCTCGCCCATGGTGTAGGTCTTGCCCAGGCCGCGCGCGCGGAAAACCACCTGGCGGGGCTCGGTGTCGCTGGCGGTCGTGAGCGGTTCTGCGGCCAAACTCGTGTCCATAAGGTGATTACCTTAGACTGGCACGACGCCAATGCGCCGATGCTATGCCGTGGCAACCGGTGTGCCGGGTTGGGCTCTCATTTTGCGGACGCCGACACGCGCCGGGTTTGACCGGGCGCATGCTTGCGCTGTCTTGCAGCTTGGAGGAAGACGTCGATGGAACACCTGGATGTGCTGATCGTGGGCGCCGGCCTGTCTGGCATTGGTGCGGCCTACCACCTGCAGACCGAAAGCCCCGGGCGCAGCTTTCTCATCCTGGAAGGGCGCGACACCATCGGCGGCACCTGGGACTTGTTTCGCTACCCCGGCATCCGCTCCGACTCCGACATGTACACGCTCGGCTACCGATTCAAGCCCTGGCCGCATGCGAATGCCATTGCCGACGGGCCCACCATCCTGAGCTACATCCGCGAGACAGCCACCGAGAACGGCATCGACCAGAAGATCCGCTTCGGCCACAAGGTGAAGGGCGCGTCGTGGTCGAGCGCCGAGGCGACGTGGACGGTCGAGGTCGAGCGCGTTGCCACGGGGGAGACGCTGAAATTGAGCTGCAACTTTCTCTTCATGTGCAGCGGCTACTACCGTTATGAAGAGGGTTACACCCCCGCGTTTCCCGGCATCGAGCGTTTTGCCGGCCGGGTGGTGCACCCGCAAAAGTGGACGCCCGACATCGACTACGCCGGCAAGCGCGTGGTGGTGATCGGCAGCGGCGCCACCGCCGTGACCCTGGTGCCCGAAATGGCCAAGGACGCGGCGCACGTGGTGATGCTGCAGCGCTCGCCCACCTATGTGGTGTCACGGCCTGCGCAAGACCCGATCGCGCTCAAGCTGCGCCGCTGGCTGCCCGCGAAGGCGGCTTACATGCTGACCCGCTGGAAGAACGTGCTGCTGGGCATGTACTTCTACAAGCTCGCCAAGAGCAAGCCGGAGAAGGCGAAAAAGTTCATCCTCGACATGGTGCACTCGGCCATCGGCTCCAAGGTCGACGTGGCCAGACATTTCACGCCGCGCTACAACCCCTGGGACCAGCGCATCTGCCTGGTGCCCGACGGCGACCTGTTCCGCGCGCTGCACGCCGGCCGCGCCTCGGTGGTCACCGACCAGATCGAGACCTTCACCGAAACTGGCATCAAGCTGCGCTCGGGCGAGGAGCTGGCGGCCGACCTCGTCGTCACCGCCACCGGGCTGGTGCTGACCTCGTTTGGCGACATGGCCTTGACGGTTGACGGCCGCCGTGTCGAGGGCCCGCAGACCTTTGGCTACAAGGGCATGATGTACAGCGACGTGCCCAATCTCGCCTCGGCGTTCGGCTACACCAACGCCTCCTGGACGCTCAAGTGCGACCTGACCTGCGAGTACGTGTGCCGCCTGCTCAATCACATGGCGAAACACGGCTACCGCCAGTGCACACCGCGCAACAACGACCCCACGCTCGTCGCCGAGCCGTGGCTGGATTTCAGCTCGGGTTATGTGCAACGGGCCATCGAGCAGCTGCCACGCCAAGGCTCCAAGAAGCCCTGGAAGCTTTACCAGAACTACATCCGCGACCTGATCACGCTGCGCTTCGGCCGCATCGACGACGGCGTGATGGAGTTCTCCAACCCGCAGGTGCAGCCGCGCGAGGCTCAGCGGGCCATCGGCTGAGCAAGGCGTGCAAGCCAGTCGGCGGCCAGCTCGCTGGCGGCTGGCGTGTGGGTGGTATCGACCTCGATGGCATGCACACGCTCCGTTGCGCTGAGTGGCTCGCGCGCGAGCATCAGCCGCTCCAGCACCGTGAGGCCCGCCTCCGACGCGTCGTTGCGGCTGGCCTCACGCTGGCGCACCCGCTCACGCAGCACGTCGGGCGGGGCGTCGCACACCAGCAAGGTGAACGGCGCACCGGCCGCGATGGCCACCGCCTGGAACCGTTCACGCTCGCCCCGCTTGAGGCTGGCCGCATCGACGATGGTCGGCCAGCCGGCGAGCAGGCTCGCGCCCGCCAGCGCACGCAAGCGCGAGAACGTGGCCTCGTGGGCCTTCGGCGTGTAGATGTCGAGACCGCTGGCGCGTGAATCAGCGAGCGGGGGCAGGCCGTGCAGGCGCTTGCGCTCGACATCGGAGCGGATGCGGATGGCGCCTGCGGCCTCCATCAGCTGTTGTGTGACGTGACTCTTGCCCGAGCCAGGCAGGCCGCAGGTGGCCAGCAGGCGGGAGTCGCTGGCCTGCGCGATGGTCTGGGCCAGGGCCAGGTAGTCGGGTGCCGCGTTTGCTGCACCTTGCAGCCTCCCGACCAGCGCGCGCACGACCGCCCGGTAGACCAGGTAGAAGCGCAGCACCGGGAGCCCGGCGTAGTCGCCGCTGTGCTCCAGGTAGGTATTGAGAAAGCGGAACGCGAGGTCGCGGCAGCCGTGCGCCCACAGGTCCATCACCAGGAAGGCGGCGTCGTTGAGCACGTCGATCCAGCGCAGGCCCGGGTCGAACTCCAGGCCATCGAAGGCCGTGGGTTCGTCGCCCAGCATCACCACGTTGGCCAGGTGCAGGTCGCCATGGCCTTCGCGCACAAAACCTTCCGCTCGCCGCTCGGCCCAGACGGGCGGCAGGGTGGCCGCCTGGAGATGCAGCCAGCGCGCCAGTCCCGGCTCGACGGCCGAGGGGTCGAGCCGCTCGATCTCGGCCAAAGCGCCCAGCGCCGGGCCGGCCACGTGTTCGGCGTCACCCCAGGGCGAGCCGGGCTCGGCACGGGGCGCGTCGGCGTGGAAGGCGGCCAGCCGCCTAGCGAAGCGGTCGACGTGCTCGGGCAGCAACTGGCCGGCGCCGAGCCGCTCGCTCCACAGCGCGCCATCGGCAAAGCGGCGCATCTGCACCACGCAGTCGAGCGGCTCGCCGCTGCCGCTGAAGCGGGGTGCATCGACCGGGCCGTGAAGCGGCAGCACCGCCAGGTAGACCTCGGGCGCAAGGCGACGGTTCAGCCGCAACTCGTCTTCACAGGCCTGGCGGCGTGTGGCGAGCGATGAAAAGTCCATGAAGCCCAGGTTCACCGGCTTCTTGAGCTTGTAGGCGAAGTCGCCCGCGAGCAGCACCCACGAAATGTGGGTTTCGATGAGCTGCACCGCATCCGCTTGCCCGGCCTGCAACTGCCGGCGCAGGCCGTCGACCAGGCGGGTCGGCAAGGCGTTCAAGATTTCACTTGGGTTGAGTGGTATTCGTCGCGCAGGTGCTCAGGCCAAACGGCAGGTAGGCCGGGCAGAAGCGGAAAAAGCCGGTGGCCAGCGGCAGCACGCCGATCCAGCCCCAGGCGCCGATCCAGCCCATCAGGGTGGCGAGGATGAGCAAGGCGCCGGCGGCGATGCGCACGGCGCGGTCGATGATTCCAACATTGGTGGTCATGGGTTCCTCCAGGGGGTGAAAGCTTCGAGCATGCGCGCGAAATTTTCGCGATGGCTTGCGGGAGGTCAACCCGTTTGCGCGGCATCGCCACAAGGCGCCTGCAGCATCTTGCGCATCTTCTCCAGGAAGGGCGCGAAGTCGATCGGCTTGGTCCAGTAGGCGCTGGCCCCGGCGCGCAGGGTGGTGTCCACATCGGTGCTGATGGCGTTGGCCGACAAGGCCACCACCCTGAGGTGGCGTGTTGCAGGCTCTTGCTTGAGGCGCTGCAGCACCTGCAGGCCGTCCATGTCGGGCAGCTGCATGTCGAGCAACAGTACATCGGGCCGCAATCGACGCGCCAGTTCAAGCCCGCTCGTGCCGTCAACGGCGACGACCACACGCACCTCAGGCCATTGGCGCAGCAACTCCACCACGAGCAGCGCGTTGACGGCGTTGTCTTCGATGTAGAGCACGGTGCCCGAGGGTCGCTGCTGAGGCTGCCCAATGGGCAGGTGCACATGCACCACCGTGCCATGGCCGCGACTGCTTTCCACCGCCAGGTGGCCACCCATCAGAATCACCAGCCGGTGTGCGAGCGCCATGCCGATGCCGGCGCCGTCGATGCCACTGCGCTCGCGTCCCATCCGGTTGAAAGGCTCGAAGAGCGACGCTTGCTGCTTGGCTGTCATGCCGACGCCGTCATCAACCACGCTGATGCACACGCAGTCGCGCTCGCGCTTCAGTTCCACACGCACGAGCCCCCCACGCCGATGAAACTTGATGCCGTTGGAAATCAACTGCGACACCACCTGGTACAGGCGCGTCGAATCGGCCTGCACGGTGAAAGGGCGCTCGATCTCATAGGACGATTGCAGCTGCACCTGCTGCGCCGTTGCGAGCGCGGCGTTTGTCACCAAGGCGCTGTCGAGCAACTCACACAGCTCGACCTCGCGGCTTTCGATGACGATTTCGCCGGCTTCGAGGCGGCTCAGATCGAGCACGTTGTCGATCAGGGTGCGCAGTTGATGGCTGGCCACCTGCATCAGCTCGAACTGGCGTTGCTCGGGCTCGGACAACCGGTCACGCAGGCCAGCCTGCAGCAGCTGAGCCATGCCCAGCACTGCATTCAGCGGCGTGCGCAACTCGTGGCTCATGCGGGCCAGAAACTCGGTCTTGGCCAGATTGGCGGCCTCCTGCGCAGCCTGCTCCAGGCGCTTGCGTTCGCTCTCGCGAACAGCGGTCACGTCGCGCACCAGCACCGTCATCAGCATGCTGTCGCCCAGGCCCACACGGGAGATCGAGGCCTCGATCGGAAACTCGCAACCGTCCGAGCGCAGCCCGCTCAGCGCACGCACCGCGCTCATGGGTTGGCTGTGGCCATCACCTTGCGCATAGCCCCTCACGTGCGCATGGTGGGCCTCGCGGTGAGCCGGTGGGATCAGCCTGTCCAGCGGGTGCCCGAGCGCGTCTTGCGCGCTGAGCCGGAACATCTGTGTGGCGGCTTGATTGAACAACACGATGCGCTGTTGCGCATCGATGGTGATGATGGCGTCGAGCGCGGTGGCAAGTATCTCCAGCGCCCGCATCTGCAGCGGGCCGGGCGAGGGGCTCACCGTCGCAGGCACGGTGCACTCAGATACTTTTCAACATGCGGTCGGCCGCCCGGAAATACTTGCGTGCCAGTGCCAGCACCTGGCCATCGCTCGGGTGGTCGACCGTCTGCACGTCCACCACACGGGCGGCCACCGCCTTGTCGTGATGCTCCAGGTGTTTGATCAGCTCGTTCTTCTCGTTGCCCGGGCCCACCACCAGGATCGCGCCCGCGCCACCCATGGCTTCGGCCACGGCGTGCAGGTAGACCGCGTCTTCAGGCTCGTGCCCCGAACCGCCGCTCGGGCCGTTCTTGTGGTGGATCTTGCCGGGGCGGTGGGTCGAATGCAGCACCATCTGCTCGGCGGCATCGTCACTGAAATGGGTGACGCGGGCTTGTTCGTGATCGATCCACACGACGGCGTGAGGGTGAGACATGGAATTCCTTTGGGTGAGCAGATGGAGGAAAAGGGGGGCTGCGCGGCAAGCGCCGTCAGGCGAGGGTGCTGCACAGCAGGGCTTGCACGGTGAAGCGGTGGTTGTGAACCTGCTCATCTGCCAGCAGCACATGCTCGCCGAGGCAACAGCAGGCCAGCTCGGCGCGGCCGTCGCTGCAGCGAGAGGGTGACTGCGCGTTGCAGACGAAGTCGGGCGGCGTGTCAGAAGACGTGGTGCGCAGGTCCATGCCGGTGAGAAGCGCGGCGCGCCGCCAGGCGTCGCTTTCGGGCGAGTGCTCGTCGCCCAGCAGGCACAGTGTGGTTTTGTTCAAGGGCTTGTTGCTGTGTTCGCGCATGGTCATCAGGTCGCCCAGCACCCGCAGTGGGTGGTTGGCCGCGGCCAGGCCGTTGAAGACGGGGCGGCCTGCAGTGCGCTCGAACTCTTGCACCAGGCTGAGCGGCATGCCTTCGCATTCGATGGCGTCGTACAGGCGGCCCAGCACCACCGCGGTTTCATGCGCTGCATTCGCTTGCGTGATGCGCGAGCTGCTGGGGCGGATGTGTGCGACCTGAGCTCCCAGGGCGGTGGCGGCGGAGGTGAAGCTCGCGAG
>NZ_JANOCG010000655.1:0-4842 GCF_031412075.1 Rhizobacter sp. | reverse complement strand
GTGGTCGTCACCGGCAAGCGCACTTCCTGACCGATTGACATGGCTGGCCGGAGGCGGCCGACCCGGTGACCCCGGGGACACCGCCCTCGACCAGTTCTCCTGTTGGCGACACGGCGCAGGCCTTGTCGCCTTTTTTATGCGCCGCGCATCCAACTCGTTTGCGGCCTATGCGGCACTTCCCGCAATTCGTCGCAAACCGCTGGGCAGAGCCGGGTGGGCTGCCTAGAGTTCAACCCAACACGACACATTGATCCCACGGAGCCCACCATGTTCGACCGCATCTTCGCCCCCCTTCTCACCTTCGTCATGCTGATCGGGGGCACGGGCGCGATCCTGTCGGCGCTGTTCTTCGAACCACGCGCCGAGGCCATCGTGACCCAGAGCGTTCAGCCCGAAGTCATCGAGCTTGAGAAGGTGATCGTCACCGGCAAGCGCAGCGCGCCAGACACCCAGCTCGCCACCAGCGACAAGAAGCCACCCGCGAGCCAGGCTGCCGAAGGCCGCGGGGTGCTGCTGCACCAATCGCGCGATTGAGACTGGAAAAAAGCCCGGCCGAAGCCGGGCTGAAAACACCCCCTAAGGGACTCAGGGCTTGAGATAAGGCCCGTCGCTGCCAAGCTTGCCCGGCGCTGCGTTGCCCGGCAGGTCCAGCACATAGATGCGGGCGTTGCCCTTGCCTGACAGCGTGGCGGTCAACACCCCCGTCGTGACGGTCTTCACGTCGCCGCTCACGGCATCGCGGTACACACCGTTTGGAATGCCGCTGAAGGTGGCGTTGCCACTCACCGTCACCAGCACGAAGCTGTCGATGCCCCGCGCCGCGTCGGTGAAGCGGCGCTTGTAGGCCATGCCACCCGACACGCCCTGCGTCGAGTACTGCCCCTTCTGCAAGGCAGGAATGGCGCGGCGGATCTGGTTGAGCCGCTGCACGTGCTGCACCAACGGGGAGGCGAGTGTGGTGGCCACCGCCCCCGAGGCCGAAGCGACCTTGCCGAAGTCGCTGGCGATCACCGAGCCTTCGAGCCGGTCGCCGAAATAGGCGCGGCGTGTGGTCGCCAGCGCACAGCTCGGCCCGCAGTCGATCTGGCGGCCGGCCTGGAACTCGACCTCCGAGCCCATGTACAGCGTGGGGATGCCGCGAAAGGTCCACATCAGGCTCATGTTTTCGGCCCAGGCATCGGTGCCCCCAGAGTAGGCGGTGCTCGATTTGTTGGGGCCGTAGTCATGGCTGTCGACGTAGACCACGTTGTAGGTGGCGTCGTTGGTCGAGTCGTCGGAGTCTTTGCCGTTCCAGAACGCGTTGTTCGCATCGCCGAAGTTCATGTGCATGCGCATGTCGATGATGTTCATGCCCGAAAACTGGCTGCGGTCGGGCGTGCGGTAGGCGTTGCCGTTGAGGAAGGCGTTGGTCGAGGTCGGCTGGTTGCTGGTGCCCTGCGTGTTCTCGAAGTTGAACTGGTCGAGTGCGGCCTGCACGTCGTCGGCGGTGTAGTCCCTGCGCTCTTTCCAAGTGAAAAACTGCGCGGAGTGATTGACCGAGCCGCGGTTCCACTTGTCGTTCACAAATGCGCCCACCTCACCGAACATGAAGAAGTTCTGGCCCTTGGCGCCAAACTTCTCGACCGCACGCGCCTGCGCGGCCGGCAAAAAGCGGCGGTTCCAGGTCACACGCGGGATGTGCACCGCGGTGTCGATGCGAAAACCATCGACCCCCATGTCGATGTACTTGTTGTAGGCGTCGATCAGGTACTTCTGCACCACCGCGTTTTCGGTGTTGAAGTCGGCCAGGTCTTCGTGCAGCCAGCACGAGCGCGAGTCTTCGCCTTCCCAGTTGCCGATCCAGCAGCGGTGAAAAAGGTTGGACGGGAACATGCCGGAGGTGGGCGACGGCCATTGGCAGTGGTAGATCGTGAAGCCCTCGGCACTGCGCGAGCCGGTGGGTGCGCCCCAGTTGCGGCAGGTGTTGCCAGCCGGTTCGGGGGTCGACCACAGGTCGCCGTTGTAGGCCTTGGCGCCCACCTCGGTCGGGAACATCCCGTCGTATTCGCGGCCAGGGTTCGGCACGTCGTAGTACCAGCTCCACTGGCTGTCGCGCACGCCGAAGATCTTGGGCGCGAACAGGCCCTTGGCACCCCAGCGGCTGGAGTGGTTGTAGACCACGTCTTGGATGATCTTGATGCCCTTGGCGTGAGCGGCGTTGATCAGGTCCTGGTAGGTGGCACCGGGCGATTCGAGCCGCGGGTCGATGCGCAAGAAGTCGTAGCCGTGGTAGCCGTGGAAGTCGTAGTCGGAGCGGTTCAGCACCACCGGTGTGATCCAGATCGCCGAGAAGCCCAGTGCCTTGACGTAGTCGAGCTTCTGGATCAGGCCCTTGAAATCGCCGCGGAACATCGGGTCGTTGTTGGCCGCGTTGCCCGATTTCACGTGCGCCTGGCCGCCGCGGTTGTTGCTGCTGTCGCCGTCGTAGAAGCGCGCGGTCATCACGAAGTAGATCGAGACTTCGCGCATGTCAGTGCCGAGCGGCGTGCCGCCGGAGGGGGCGGTGCCGGTGGTGGCCGAGACGGCAGCACTCGCGTCCGAGCGGTTGCCCGCCGCGTCCACCGCCTGCACGCGGTAGGTGTAGGTGGTCTGCGGCAGGCCGCTGTCGGTGAAGCGGTTGGTGGCCGTGCTGTGACCCACAGCCCCGGCGCCACCGGTGCGGCTGATCTCGTAGGCGGTCACGCCCACGTTGTCGGTCGACGGGTTCCAGCTCAGGGCCACGCTGGTGCCGTTGGGGGTGGCGCTCAGCCCGGTGGGAATGCTCGGCGGCAACAGATCACTACCGCAAGGGTCGCCGGCAGAGACCGCACCCGCCTCGACCTTCACGCTGCCGGTGCCCAGCGCGTAGTTGCGGCCTGCGTTGTTGTCCCACGCAGCGCCATTGTTGAAGGTCGCCGCGAGCCCGGTGGCCGCGCCGAGCGAGAGGGTCTTCTTGCGCCAGCCGCTGCAGGCGGGCTCCATGCTCACACCGGGCACGGTGGTCCAGGCGCTGCCCGTGGGGGCGTAGTGGATGTTGACCGTGGTCCAGCTGGGGTTGGGTTTGTAGAAGACGGTGACCGACTGGGCACCGCCGCCTGTGCAGGGGTTGCCGGCGTGGGCAACGAGCGCGCCGTTGCGCACCTGGTGCGTGCCAGCCGGCACGCTGTAGTTGCCTCCACCGCTCGGGTTGTCCCAGGCGCCGGAGCCGTTGTTGAAGACGGCCTGGAAGCCGGTGCCGTTGAAGTCGAGGGGGCGGCTCACCCACCCCGCGCACGCGGCCGACAGGGCCTCACCGGGCACGGCAGTCCAGCTGCCGCTGGCGTTGTGGTGGATGTTCGCGCTGCCCCAGCCTTTGCTGGCGAGCGAATAAAACACGGTGGCGGTGGCCGCCGTTGCCATCGACGTCAAGCCGGTGAGCAACAGCCCCGCCAGCGCACAAAGGCGCCACGGTCGAGTCATGGTTTGTCTCCTGTCTGTGTTCGCCGCGACTTGGTGCCACGGTCGTGTTGCCTGGGCAACCGATCTACTTTAGTTACCCAAACTACACACCACAAGACTTCAACTCAATCCAATCCAAACATCCAATATCGACTCATGTCATTGTTTTTTATAGAGTAATTTCCATTCACGAAAATTGCCGCGGAGCAGCATTACAAATGTAGTAGTTGAACTACTTCGACTACTGCGCATTCATGTGGTACCCACCCCTACACTGCGGCCCCATGAATCGCCTTTCACACTTCATCGCGAGCCTGCTGGGCGCGCTCAGTCTCACCGCATGTGGCGGTGGCCCATCGACCTCACCCCCACCCTCACCCACCGCTCGCACCGTGGACACCTCCGTCATCACTGCCCAAGACCCTGGCAGCGCCCTGCCTGCGCAGTGGCAACGCCGCGCCACCTTCATGCAGATCTTCGTGCGCAGCTACCGCGACTCGAACGGCGACGGCATCGGCGATCTCAAGGGTGTGACCCAGAGCCTCGACTACCTGCAAAGCCTGGGTGTCGGTGGCATCTGGCTGATGCCGATCTCGCCCAGCGAAGACCACGACCACGGCTATGCCGTCACCGACTACCGCGGCATCGAGAGCGCCTACGGCAGCCTGGCCGACCTCGACGAGTTGCTCACGCAGGCCCACTCGCGCGGCATCGGCGTGATCCTCGACTACGTGATGAACCACAGCGCCGCCGCGCACCCGCTGTTCGTCAACAGCAGCTCTTCGGCCAACGCCACCTACCGCGACTGGTATGTGTGGTCGGCCAGCGAACCGAGCGGCTGGTCGATCTACGGCAACGACCCCTGGCACCCGGGCACCGGCGGCTACTACTTCGCCGGCTTCTGGAACCGCATGCCCGACTTCAACCTGCGCCACGCGCCGGTGCTCGACTTCCACCGCGACAACCTGCGCTTCTGGCTCAACCGCGGTGTTGACGGCTTCCGCTTCGACGCGGTCGGCAACCTGATCGAGAACGGCCCCAGCGCCTGGGAAGTGCAGCCCGAGAATTACCCGCTGATGGCCGGCATGGCCGCGCTGATCGGTGGCTACCAGCACCGCTACACCGTGTGCGAAGCCCCAGCCGACCCGCAAGGCTTCACCACCGCCTGCGGCAGCGCCTTTGCGTTCGACATCAACAAACAACTCGTGGGCGCCGCGATGGGCGCGCCGAGCTCGATCCGCGCGGTGTCCGACTACTTCAGAACCGCACCGACCGGCCTGGCCACCATGTTGTCCAACCACGACGGCTTTGCCGGCGCGCGTGCATACGACCAACTGCGTGGCGACGCGGCCGGCCTGCGCCTCGCCGCCGCCAGCCTGCTCACGC
>NZ_JANOCG010000654.1:0-12839 GCF_031412075.1 Rhizobacter sp. | reverse complement strand
CGCCACCACCCCCGACGCACCTTGCATCGCCATCTGCTCCACCAGCCAGGGTGACGACGTCTGCAAGGGTTGCGGGCGCACCTTCGACGAAGTCCAGCACTGGACCGTGATGAGCCCCGGCGAGAAGCGCCACACCTGGCGGCGCATCACGATGGAAGGCACGGCCTGGCGTTTCAACCGCTACCGCGAACGCGCTGGCCTGAAGGAAACGCCCACCGCCGAGGGCAAGGCTTGACCCTGCTCGGCAGCGCACGCCGCATCGCGCCACTGGCCTGGCCGGTGTTCATCGGCCAGCTCGCGGTGCTGGCCTTCAGCACGGTCGACACGGTGATGGTGGCGCGCTACGCCGCGCTCGATCTCGCTGCGCTCGCCGTGGGGGCCGCCGCCTACATCACCATCTTTGTCGGCTTCATGGGCGTGGTGCTGGCCATCGGCCCGATCGCCGGCCAGTTGTTCGGTGCGAAAAAGCTGCACGAGGCTGGCGAACAGCTGCACCAGGCCGTGTGGCTCGCGCTCGGCCTGTCGGTGCTGGGCAGCGCGTTGCTGTTGATGCCCGACCCGTTTCTCTACGCGGCGCAGACCCAACCAGCGGTGGCCGAGAAGGTGCGTGCCTACCTGGGCTACCTCGCCATCGCGCTGCCGCCTGCGCTGATCTTCCAGGCGTTTCGCGGCTTCAACACCGCGGTGTCACGGCCCAAGATCGTGATGGTGCTGCAGCTCGTCGGCTTGTCGCTCAAGGTGCCGCTGAACGCACTGCTGATCTACGGCATGCCGGCCTGGCACGTGCCGTCGATGGGCGCGGCAGGCTGCGGCTTGGCGAGTGCCATCGTGATGTGGTTGCAGTTGCTGCTGGCCTGGTGGGTGCTGCGGCGCGACCCGTTTTACGCGCGCTTCGGCCTGCATGTGACCCACCTCGCCCGGCCCGCGTGGCGCAGCCTCAAGGAGCTGCTGCGCCTGGGTGTGCCGATGGGCCTGTCGATCCTGATCGAGGTGACGGGCTTCACCTTCATGGCGATCTTCATCTCGCGCATCGGCGCCACCGCCGTGGCCGGCCACCAGCTCGCGGCCAACCTGGTGTCGCTGATGTTCATGATGCCGCTGGCCATTGCCAACGCCACCACCACCCTGGTGGCGCAAAGCATCGGCGCCAACGCGCCGCTGGATGCCCGCCGCCTGGGCTGGCACGGCCTGCAGCTCGGAACGCTGATCGCCGCCGTGCTCGGCACCCTGGTCTACCTCACGCGCGAGAGCGTGCTCGGGGCCTACACCAACAACCCGGTCATCATCGCTGCGGCCATGCCGCTGCTCGCCTGGGTGGCGGTGTTTCACATCGCCGACGCGGCGCAGACCATCGCCGCCTTCGTGATGCGCGCCTACCGCGTGGCCACGGTGCCGATGGTGATCTACGCCGTGGCGTTGTGGGGCGTGGGTTTGGGGGGCGGCTACCTGGTGGCGTTCAACGTGACCGGGCTCACACCGCCATCTCTTCTGGGAGCGCCGGGCTTCTGGTCGGCTTCCGTCACGGGCCTGGTTTTGTCAGGCGTGGCCTTGTGCAGTTTCATGGCCTGGGTGCTGCGCCACAAGGCGCGCGCCTGATCACTCAGGCGCGGGGGAACCTCAGCTCGAAACAACTGCCGCCGCCTTCACGCGCAGTGCAACGCACGCTGCCGCCATGCCGCTCGGCGATCTGCTTGACCAGGCTCAGCCCCAGCCCCACGCCACCGGCCTGTTCGGCATGGCCGGGCAGGCGGTAGAACGCCTCGAAGATGCGACCACGCTGCGCCTCGGGCACACCGGGGCCGCGGTCGCAGACCTGCACCGAAGCCTGGTTGCCCTGGGCAGCCACCAGAACGGTCACGTCGTCGCCGGCATAACGGCGGGCGTTTTCCAGCAGGTTGCGCAAGGCACGGCGCAACAAGCGCTCGTCACCGGGCACGGTGACTGAAGCACCGTCGACCGCAGCGTCGACCCGTGCGCCCTCTTCGGCGGCAAGCGCGAGCAGGTCGACCGGGTCACGCCGGTCGACGCGTTGCACGGCGTCGAGCCGGCTGGCGAGCAACACCTCTTCGACCAGCGCGTCGAGCTCGGCCACGTTGGTGTCGATCTCGCGCTTCAAGCGCTGCTGTTGTTCGGGCGATGCGTCGTCGAGCATCGACACCGCCATCTTCATGCGCGCCAGCGGCGAGCGCAGCTCGTGGCTCGCATTGGCCAACAAGGACTGGTGCGAGCGCACCAGCGTTTCGACGCGCTCGGCGGCGAGGTTGAAGCTCGCCGCCACGGCAGCCACCTCGTCGCGGCCCGACACCTCCACACGGTGGTGAAGCTCGCCAGCGCCAAACTGCTCCACCCCTTTTTTGAGCGCCTGCAGGCGACGTGTCAGGTGGCGCACGGCCGGCCAGGCACCTGCGGCCACGGCAATGAACAGCAGCACCAGCACCACCACGGGGCCGATGCCGCGCTGCCAGGAGGCCGGCACCCAGGGCGTGTCGGGCCCTGGCAAACCCCGGTCACCCCCTTCTCGCGGGCCGGTGCCAGGAGGCCCGCGCAGCCCTCTGCGCAAGCCTGGCCGCATCACCCACAACGTGCGGCCGTCGTCCAGGAGAACCGAAAACTGACGCCCACCGCCGCCTTCGGCCTGGCGCCGCAAAAACGACTCCGAGGCCACGATGCGCTTGCCCTGCACATCGTCCAGCGCCAACGGCATGCGCAGGCGCTGCGACCATTCAAGCAAGGCGGTGGCTTGCTCGGCCACCGGCGCGTCAGGGGTGGGCAGCGAGCGCTGAATCAGGTCACCCCAGGCCGCCAGGCGGTCAGACACCGCCGACTCGGTGTTTTGCCGCTCCTGCTCGATCTGGCGCTGGAACAGCCAGCCCGAGCCGAACGCGAACAGCAGCAGCACCGCCACCACGGTGAGATAAATCCGTAGCGTGAGAGTCCTCATGTCATGACCACCCCTCGCCCGACAAGTACGTCGGACGATCCCTCAAGGGGATACGGGCCGGCTTGGGAGCGGCCCGGCGCTCGGCCCGCCTCATCTTGCGCCCACATCATTCCTCGCCGTCCGCGTCCTGCTTTTTGGCAAACACGTAGCCCGCGCCGCGCACGGTGAGCACCCGGCGTGGGGCCTTGGGGTCGTCTTCGATGACCGCGCGGATGCGCGAGATGTGCACGTCGATCGAGCGGTCGAAAGCTTCGAGCGGGTGGCCCTTGAGCAGGTCCATGATCTGGTCGCGCGAGAGCACACGGCCCGGGCTTTGCGCCAGCACCACCAGCAGGTCGAACTGGTGGCTGGTGAGGTCGCAGGGCTGGTTGCCCAAACGGGCCACACGCGCGCCGAGGTCAATCTCCAGCCGGCCGAAGCGCAACACCTCGTCGGCCGCCCCCACCGGGGAGGCTCGGCGCAGCAAGGCCTTCACCCGGGCGAGCAGCTCACGCGGCTCGAAGGGCTTGGGCAGGTAATCGTCAGCGCCCAGCTCCAGGCCGACGATGCGATCCATGGGCTCACCACGTGCCGTCAGCATCAGCAACGGCAGCTGCCGTGTGCGCGGGTTGCCACGCAGCTCGCGGCAGAGGTCGAGGCCATCACCGTCGGGCAGCATCAGGTCGAGCACCAGGGCGTCGTAGGCCTCACCGGCCAGGCGCTCGCGGCCCTGGGCCAGCGAGCCCGCCACCTCGACCTTGTAGCCCGAGCCACGCAGGTAGTCACCCACCATCGCCGACAGGCGGGCATCGTCATCGATCAACAGCAGGCGAGCACTCATGGCAGCGGCGTCCTCAGGTGAACCCCCGCGGCGCGGCAGCTGCTGCGGGGCCAGAACTGAATCAGAACACACAGCCGACCCGCCTTACTGCCCAGGGGCACTGGCGGCGCCACGGCGCTGCATGTGCTCTTGCCGCTTTTGCGCATGCTGCTTCATGCTTTCACCCAGCTTCACGCGCTGCTCGGGCGTGAGCACGGCGCTGATCTCGAGCATGGCTTGCGTCATGCGCTTGCTGGACTGGTCGTGCTGAGCCAAACGTTGCTGCCTGAGGGTTTCGACGGCCCGTGCATCCACCACCGGAGCGGTGAACAAGGCCAGGCCCCGCTCTCGCTGGCCGCGCGCGGCCTCGCGCTGCGCCTTCATGTCGGTGGCGGCCGTTTGTGCAATCTGCTTGATCTGCGTACGTTGTGCGTCGCTGGCGTTGACGCTGTCGAGCATGCGGTCGAGCCCGCGGCCCATGTGGCCCCCGTGGCCCATGAACATGCCGTAGCCCCCTCGGTCGCCACCACCCCGCGGGCCGTGGTCGCTTGCCCAGGCGGACACGGCCAGCGTGCCCGCCACCGCCACCATCACTCCCAGCGCCATGCGCCGGATGCCGCGTGCGTGCTCGGTGGTCGATAACTTGACTGTCGTTGCTTGAACCATCTCTGACTCCTTGAAAACCTGGACAGGAACGCCCATGAACCCATGGTCGAACACGGGGGTGAAGCGGGGGTGGCTGGGGGGTAAAGATGTGTGAACCGTTCACGGTCGTGCACAAACGCCTCAAGGCCTCTTGGTTTCAGACGATAAACATGTCGCCCGCCATCACCAGAAGGCGGCCCTACATGCCCCAACCGATTCCCTCCACTGGCAACGTTGTTCCGCTGCGCCGCGCTGGTGCCAAGGGCGGCGACGTGGCTGACGCAAAGGCGCCGACCGCGGCCGACGCGACCGAGGTGGAAGAAGACGGCGAACCCACGTCGCAGGATCGCGAGCACCAACGCCGCCTGGCCTGGATGCGCGAGTGCGCCGTCATCGCCGCCAGCTACGCCCTGAACGGTGTTTTCATCGGCTTGTTTGCCCTCACTGGCACGGTCTCCTGGGCGGCCGGTGCCTTGTACGCCCTGCCCGGCCTGGTGGCCTGCGCGGTCATGGCCTACCTGATCAAGAGCGGCTGGAGTGCGCGCCTCCAAGACGGCAGCATGTCGTGGGTCCACTCGCTTTGCAGCGGCGTGTTGTGCCTGCTGGGCGTGGCCTTGTTTCCTCAGATGGCGTTTGCCTACGCGCTGATGCTGTTCACCGTGTTCATCACCGCCACCTACCGCAACCCCAGGCGGCAGGTGCAGGTCATGCTCGTGACCGCAAGCCTGCTGTTTGCCGGGCTCACGCTGGGCCTGGGGCGCCGGCTGCAGATCCCGCACGGCTCGGGTGCCGAGCAGTTCCTGACCTGGCTGTTCTTCGTGGCCACGCTCGGGCGCTGCGTGATGCTCAGCGTGATCAACGTGCAAAACAACCGCTTGCTGCGCGATCGTGGCCAGAAGATGGCCGAGACGCTCGCGAAGATCGAGCGCCTGGCCAACCACGACGAGCTCACCGGCGTGCTGAACCGCCGCCGTCTGTTGCAGATCCTGGCCGAAGAAATGGACCTCACCGAGCGCAGCGGCACCCCCGTCAGCGTGGCCCTGTTCGACCTCGACCACTTCAAGGCCGTCAACGACACCCTCGGCCACCTGAGCGGAGACCAGGTGCTCAAGCAGTTCGCCGCCGCCGTGCATGCCCAGGCCCGCACCACCGATCGTTTCGGGCGTTATGGCGGCGAAGAGTTCCTGCTCATCCTCACCGGGGCCGAGCTGGTGCAAGCCGAGCAAGCGGTCGAGCGCACCCGCCAGGCCCTCGCCTTGGTCGACTGGGAGAGCGTGGCCCCGGGCCTGCGCATCACCTTCTCGGCCGGCATCGCCACCTACCGCGAGAAAGAAAGCGCCGAGTTGCTGCTCGGCCGCGCCGACCTCGGCCTGTACTCGGCCAAACACGCCGGGCGCAACTGCACCCGCGCCGCCTGAAGCCGCAGCCGCCGCCATGACCGAGCTGACCCTCGCCTCCACCCAGCCCGCCGACCTGGCCGCAGCCGCCCAGAAGACGCGCAGCGCGCAGCAGAAGAAAACCGCGCACATGGTGCGCAACAGCTACCTGATCGCGGTGAGCTACCTGATCGACGGCGTGGTGCTGGCACTCTTCCACCTGGCGGGCACCATCAGCTGGGTGCCGGTGGTGGTCTACACAGCGTCGGGCCTGCTGCTGAGCTTCGTCACCGCCTGGCTCATCGGCAGCGGCTGGACCCAACGCTTCAAAGACCCGGGCATCGTCCTCGGGCAAACCATCCCGGCGCAGTTGATCCAGCTCGGGTCGATGTACTTCTTCCCCGAAGTCGGCTTCATGTTTGCGCTGCTGCTCTTCATCGTCTATTCGTCTCTGACGATGCGGCTGGAAGTGCGCCAGTCGGTGATCGCCTGGGGCATCGTCAGCGTGTGCACGGCCATCGTGCTCGGCTTGAGCGGCCAAGCCTTGCGCATTCCAGACAGCAGCCTGGCCGAACAGCTGATTGCCCTGGCCTTCTTTGCGCTCACGCTGTGGCGCTGCGTCTGGCTCGGCGCCTACAACACCGGCATGACGGCGCTGCTGAAAAAGCGCGGCGCCGAGTTGGCCGCGCTCACCGCCCAGGTCGACCGGCTGGCCCATCACGACGAGTTGACCGGCCTGCTCAACCGCCGCAGCCTGCTCGCGTCATTGCACGACGAGTTGCAACGCGCGGCCCGCCAGAAAACGCCGCTGTGCGTGGCCATCCTCGACCTCGACAAGTTCAAGTCGGTCAACGACTCCCTGGGCCACCTGGCCGGCGACAAGACCCTGAAGATCTTCGCCAACACGCTCAGCGGCCACACCCGCAAGTCAGACCGCTTCGGCCGCTACGGCGGCGAAGAGTTCCTGCTCATCATGACGGGCACCGGCACCGACACCGCGCAGGTGCCGCTGGACCGCATGCGCGATGCCCTGGCCGCAGCCAACTGGAGCGAAGTCGCCCCCGGCTTCGGCATGACCTTCTCGTGCGGCGTGGCGTGTTACCAGCCCGGCGACAGCCCCGAGGCCGTGTTGCAACGGGCTGATGAAGCGCTCTACCGCGCCAAGGCCGACGGTCGCAATTGCACCCGTCTCGGGTAATGGCCATCTGCGCCGGGGTCAGGCCGTGGTTCGCCAGTCGGCAGGGGCATCGCGGGCGCGCAGCCAGGTCTCGATGTGTGCGAGCAAGACCGTGGGATCGGCCGGTTTGACAAAGTGGCGGTCGAAACCGGCGGCTTCGGTGCGCAGGCGATCTTCACGCTGCCCGTAACCGGTGAGCGCCAGCAGCAGCAGCCCTCGCCCGGCGGGCAATTGACGCAAGCGCCTCGCAACCTCGTAGCCGTCGAGCACGGGCAGGCCGATGTCGAGCAAGACCACATCGGGGCCAAACAACTCCGCCGCGACCAAGGCCTCGCCACCATCGGCTGCGGTGCGAACCTCGTGGCCACCCAGCTCCAGAAAGCTGGCCACGCTGTGCGCGGCATCGCGGTTGTCATCGACCACCAGCACACGGCAGGCCGGCGCGGCCGTCGGCTGCGCAGGGGGCGGGCTGGGTTCGCCGCCCTCCACCAAACCGACACAAGACAGGTGCAGCGTGAACTCCGAGCCTCGCCCGGCCCCTTCGCTGGCGGCTTCCAGGCGCCCGCCATGCATCTCGGCCAAACGCCGCGCCAGGGTAAGGCCCACGCCCAGCCCACCCTGGGCACGGTCGAGCCCGCGTGAGCCTTGCGTGAAAAGGTCGAAGATGCGCGGCAGCAGCTGAGGGTCGATGCCGATGCCCTGGTCGCGCACGCGGATCACCGCCCCACGCCCTTCGGCGCTCGCGTGCAGGTGGATGACGGTTCCCCGATCGCTGTACTTCGACGCGTTGTTCAGCAGGTTGGAGACGATCTGCGCCAGCCGCGCAAAGTCACCCTGCAGCCACATCGGCTCGGCCAGGGGCACCACCACCAGGCGCTGGCCGCGCGAGTCGATCAGGGGCTGGGCGGTCTCCGCACTCTGGCTGATCACGGCATTGAGATCGACCTTCTCACGCGACAGCACGATCTTGCCCTGGCTGATGCGTGCCACGTCGAGCAGCTCGTCGATCAGCCGCGTCATCTGCCGCACCTGGCGCACCATGATGTCGGTGGTGCGGTTGAGCTTGGGGTCGGGCGGCGCAATGCGGCGTATCACCTCGAGCGCCGTGCGAAGCGGTGCCAGGGGGTTGCGCAACTCGTGCGAGAGCATGGCGAGAAATTCATCCTTGCGGCGCCCGGCTTCCTGCAGCTCCAGCTCGGCGGCGCGGCGCTCGACGATCTCGGTCTGCAGGCTGCCGTAGAGCGTGGCGTTCTCCAGCGCAGCGGCGGCGCGCGCCGCCAGGTCGTCGAGCACCCGCCAGTCGACCGGGTGCTCACCAGTGCAGGTGGCGATGAACAAGGCGCCAAGCAGGCGGTCGCCATTGATCAGCGGCAAGGCCGCCGCCGCCAGCCAGCGCTCGGCCTTCGGCACGCCGGTCGGCCCGAACTGTGTGGCACTCAGGCTCGCGAGCCGGGCCGAATCGAGGTCGACGCGAGCCCGCCCGGTGATCGCGCGTGTCAAGGCGGCACGCACATCGTCACCCAGCTGCGCCATCGGCAGCTCGTGGAGGGCGGCCTCGGAGGCCACCACCACCTCGGCCTGCACCTGCTCGTCGTCGGTGGCCAGCACCACCGCCACCGAGCCCAGCTGAGGCACCAGAAGCCGCGCCAACTCGCGCACCCCCACACCCGCCTCCAAGGACCCGTTCAACACCTGGCTGGCGCTGGCCAGAAAGGCCGAGCGGCGGTCGCTGTCTTCGGCCGCGCGGCGGGCCGCCTCGGCGGCGGCAATGGCTGCGCGCGCGTCGGCCTGGCGCTGGATCTGGCGTTGCATCACGAACAGCCGCACGAACACGCGCACCTTGCTGCGCAGGATGTGCGGCACCACCGGCGACTGGATGTAGTCGACCGCCCCGAGCGAGTAACCACGCTCGGTCTGCATCTCATCGGCGTAGGAGGTGATGAAGATGATGGGCGTGTCGACCGCGCGCTTGTACTGCCGGATCAGCGACGCGGTTTCGAAGCCGTCGATGTCGGGCATGTTCACGTCGAGCAGGATCACGGCGAACTCCCGCTGCAGCACTTCGCGCAGCGCCTCGCGCCCCGAGCGCACGAACACCAGGTCCTGGTCGAGCTCTTCCAACACGGTGCGAAACACCAGCAGCTTCTCGGGCAGGTCATCGACGATCAGGATGCTGGCCTTTTCGCCGGCCTGCGGCTGCAAGCTTGAGCTGAGCGTGTTCATTTGCACAGCCAGCCGCGCAAGACCACCAGGAGGTAGGTCGTGTCGACCGGCTTGGACAAGTAGTCCCACGCGCCGGCGTCGATGCATTTTTCGCGGTCGCCTTTCATCGCCTTGGCCGTCACGGCAATCAGAGGCAGGTCTTTGCCGCGTGGCAGCTTTCGCATGCGGCGCATGGTCTCCATGCCGTCCATCTCCGGCATCATGATGTCCATCAACACGATGTCGATATCAGGGTCGGTCTCGACCAGGTGGATCGCGTCGCGGCCGTTTTCGGCCGAGACGATCACCATGCCGTGGCCGTCGAGCACGGTGGCCAGCGCAAAGATGTTGCGCATGTCGTCGTCGACGATCAGCACCTTCTTGCCCTCGAGCGTGCGGTCGGTGTCGAACAGCGCTTGCGCCGAGCGGCGCTCCTGCTCCGACATCGCGGCCTCGCCGCGGTGCAGGAAAAACGCGGTCGCATCGAGCATGCGCGGCAGGCTGTCGGCCCGCCTCAAGGCAAAGGCGCTGTGGCCTCGGCCCCAGGCGCTGGCCACCGCCTTGTCGGTGCTGGCCAGCACGATGGGCATCTGGCGCGCCAGCGGCCGCGACTCCAGCGACTCGATCACGTCTTCAGGGCCGAAGCCGGGCACGCTGCCGTCGGTGATCAGGCAGTCGATGGTGCCGGTGCCGAGCTGCACACGCGCTGGCGTCACCGCGTCGGCCATCACGACGTCGGTGTCGACATCGAGCGCGTCGAGGAAGGCATCACGCGAGGGCGTGGGCGCCATCATCACCAGCAGGCGCTTCTTGCGACGGTCGGCGAATTCGTACAGGTGGCCCAAGGCCAGCTCCACCTCGTCGGCCGACTGCAAGGGCTTGGTGAGGAAGCCCACCGCGCCCGAACGCAAGGCTCGCTCGCGCGAGTCGTCTGTCGAGACCACGCAGATGGGTATGTGGCGCGTGGCCAGGTCGGCCTTGAGGCGCTCGAGGATGCGCCAGCCTTCCATGTCGGGCAAGAAGATGTCGAGGGTGATGACGGTGGGCTGAAATTCTCGCGTCAAGATCAGCGCCCCGGCACCGCTGGTGCTGACCAGGCCTTTGAAGCCCACCTGGCGGGCCGCTTGCAGCAAGACGCCGGCAAAGGCCAGATCGTTCTCGACGATCAGCAGCACCTTGTCGCCCAGCAGGATGTCATGGCGGTCGTCGTTGGCCGGGTTGTTCGAGAGCGAGCCTTCGGTGTCGCGCAGGCCGGTGCCCGCCATCTGCGGCCCGATGACGACCCGCTCGTGGGCATCGTTCGGCTCGGCCTCCTGCGGCCCCCGCAGCAACTCGGCGCGCGGCACCGCATCGACCAGGGGCATGCTCGCCGACGGCCGGCCATGGCGCCCGCTGCGCGACGCGCTGTAGCTCTGTGGCAGGTACAAAGTGAAGGTGCTGCCCTGCGACGGCGTGCTCACCAGCCGGATCTCACCGCCCAGCAACCGAGCCAGCTCGCGGCTGATGGCCAGGCCCAGGCCGGTGCCACCGTATTTGCGCGAGGTGGAGCCGTCGGCCTGCTGGAAGGCTTCGAAGATGATCTGCTGCTTGTCGGGCGAGATGCCGATGCCGGTGTCTGACACCGAGAAGGCGATCACCTGCCAGGCACGGTTCAAGTCTTCGTTGTCACGCGACCAGCCACTGTCGACCATGTCGACCGAGAGGCGCACCGAGCCCTGGTGGGTGAACTTGAAGGCATTGGAAAGCAGGTTCTTGATGATTTGCTGCAGGCGCTTGACGTCCGTGACGATGGTCTTGGGCAGGAGGGTCTTGGCCGTGATCTCGAAGCCCACGTGTTTGGCCTCGGCCACATGGCGGAAGCTCCGGTCCACCGAGCGCTGCAGGTCTTCGAGCCGCAACTCGCTCACGTCGACCACCACCGTGCCCGATTCGATCTTCGACAGATCGAGAATGTCGTTGATCAGCATCAGCAGGTCGTTGCCCGACAGGTGGATGGTCTTGGCAAACTCGACTTGCTTGGAGGTGAGGTTGCCCTCGCTGTTCTTGCACAGCTGGTCGGACAGGATCAACAGGCTGTTGAGCGGCGTGCGCAGCTCGTGCGACATGTTGGCCAGAAACTCCGATTTGTACTTGGAGGTGAGCGCGAGCTGCTCGGCTTTTTCTTCGAGTGCCTGGCGGGCCTGCTCCACCTCCTGGTTCTTGCGCTCCACCTCCTGGTTCTGGTGCACCAGCAGGCGGGCTTTTTCCTGCAGCTCTTCGTTGGTCTGCTGCAGCTCCTGCTGGCGGCTTTGCAGCTCTTCGGCGAGTGACTGCGACTGCGTCAGCAGGTCTTCGGTGCGCATGTTGGCGGCGATGGTGTTGATCACGATGCCGATCGACTCGGTCAGCTGATCCAGGAAGGCCTGGTGCGCCGGGTTGAAGCGCTCCAGCGAGGCCAGCTCCAGCACGCCGCGCACCTCGCCCTCGAACACGATGGGCAGCACCAGGATGTCGAGCGCCGCACCTTCAGAGAGGCCGGTGGCCACGCGGAAGCCGCTGGTCGGCACGTTGGTGAGCAAGATCTTCGCCTTCTCGATCGCGCACTGGCCGACCAGGCCCTGGCCCAGCTCGACCTCCTTGCCGTGCGAGCCCTGCCCGCCCGAGGCGTAGCTGCCGAAGAGCTTGAGCTTGGTGTTGGTGTCAGACGTAGAGCCGGTGAGCACATAGAACTCGGCCTGCTGCGCACCCACCACCGGTGCCAGCTCGGAGAGAATCAGCTGGCCCACGGTCAGCAGATCCTTTTGGCCCTGCAGCATGCGGCTGAACTTGGCGAGGTTGGTCTTGAGCCAGTCTTGCTCAGTGTTCTTCTGCGTGGTGTCCTTCAGGTTGCGGATCATCTCGTTGATGGTGTCCTTGAGCGCGGCCACCTCACCCTGCGCCTTCACAGTGATCGAGCGTGTCAGGTCGCCCTGCGTCACGGCGGTGGCCACCTCGGCAATGGCGCGCACCTGCGTCGTGAGGTTGGCGGCGAGCTGGTTCACGTTTTCGGTCAAGCCTTTCCACGTGCCCGCCGCACCCGGCACCTTGGCCTGGCCGTCGAGCTTGCCTTCCACACCCACTTCACGCGCCACGCTGGTCACCTGGTCGGCAAAGGTGGCGAGCGTGTCGGTCATGCTGTTGATGGTCTCGGCCAGCGCGGCGATCTCGCCCTTGGCTTCCACCGTGAGCTTTTGCTTCAGGTCACCGTTGGCCACGGCGGTCACCACCTTGGCGATGCCGCGCACCTGGCCGGTCAGGTTGCCGGCCATGAAGTTCACGTTGTCGGTCAGGTCCTTCCAGGTGCCCGACACGTCGCGCACCTGGGCTTGCCCGCCCAGGCGTCCTTCGGTGCCCACCTCGCGTGCCACGCGCGTCACTTCGGCGGCGAACGATGAGAGCTGATCCACCATGGTGTTGATGGTGGCCTTGAGTTCGAGAATTTCGCCCTTCACGTCCACCGTGATTTTCTTGCCCAGGTCACCGGCCGCCACCGCCTTGGTCACGTCGGCGATGTTGCGCACCTGGCTCGTGAGGTTGGAGGCCATCAGGTTGACCGAGTCGGTCAGGTCTTTCCAGGTACCGGCCACGCCTTGCACGTCGGCCTGGCCGCCCAGCTTGCCTTCGGTGCCCACCTCGCGCGCCACGCGTGTCACTTCAGCGGCAAAGCTTCGCAGCTGGTCC
>NZ_JANOCG010000653.1:0-9625 GCF_031412075.1 Rhizobacter sp. | reverse complement strand
GGTGTGGTTGAGGGAGGGTGCGGGAGCGGGTTGTTTGCGCCGCGCCAAACGGGCCCGCGCTTTCTGCCACGCACCGGCCACGCCGTCGGGCTGGAACAGCACCATCACCATGAACACCAAGCCATACCAGAGCAGCCAGGTCTCGGTGTAGGCCCCCAGCAAGTCACGCGTCAGGATGAACACCAGCGCGCCGATCACCGGGCCCCAGAAGCTCACCAGGCCACCACCGATCAGCACCATCATCACCACGAAGCCCGAGTTGTGCAGGCTCATCACGTTGGGGTAGGCCGACTGCTGGGCCATCGCAAACAGCGCACCCGCCAGGCCCGCTACGCTCGCTGACAAGGTGAACGCCAGCCACTTGTAGAGCCACACGTTGTGGCCCACGAAGGCGGCGCGCATCTCGTTTTGTTTGATGGCGCGCAGCACACGGCCAAAGGGCGAGTGGATCAGCCGCCACAGCGCCACCAGCACCAGCGCAAACAGCACCAGCGCAAAGTAGAAGAAGGCTTCGTTGCTGGCGAGCTTGATGTCGATGAAACCGAGCGAGAGATCGGGCCGCTTGATGTTGAGCAAGCCGTCTTCACCCCCGGTGATGGCGTGCAGCTTGACCGCCGCAAACCAGAACACCTGGCCGAAGGCGATGGTGAGCAGCGCGTAGTAGATGCCGCGCTTGTGCGAGATGAAGGCCCCAACCAGCATGCCGGCCACGGCACTCAGCAGCACGGCGCCGAGCAAGCCGGTGAGCAACCCGGCGTCGGCACGCTGCTGCAGCAGGCCAAAGGCGTAGGCCCCCACACCGAAATAGGCGCCGTGCCCGAACGAAGGCAGGCCGCCGTAGCCGAGCAAGAGGTTGTGGCCCAGCGCAAACATCATCCAGATCATGATTTCGAGCGCGAGGTACTGATAGAGCCCCACCTGACTCAGCCACAGAGGTGTGCTGGCCAGCAGGGCCACGGTGAACACCATCGGGGTGGTGACAAGCGGGGCAGGTCGGGTTTGTGTGGACATGGGTCAAATGAAATAAAGGCTGGACAGGATGAAATGTATGTTCTATTCTTCGTTCATGCAAGAACGTTTGTTCTGTACTTGATGTGTTTGACACCTGTGAAAACCCGATGACAGCCGCACTGAACTACGACGACCTGAAAGACGCCATTTCACGCGTCTACCCGACGCTGCCCAAGCAGCTGCAGCTCATTGCGCGCTTTGCGCTCGACAAGCCGAACGAGCTCGCGCTCGGCACCGTGGCGGCGGTGGCCGATGCGGCCGGTGTGCAGCCGTCGGCGCTGATCCGTTTTTCCAACGCACTCGAGTTTGGTGGCTTCTCCGAGATGCAGGGCGTGTTTCGCGAACACCTGGTCGAGCGCTCGGTCAGCTACCGCGAGCGCATCGACCAGTTGCGCCGCCATGGCAAGGCGAACAACGGCGGCACGGGTGTGTTGCACCAGTTCGTGGGCGAGGCGGTGTCCGAGCTGGGCCAGCTCGAAGAAAACGTGTCGGAGGCCGACATCACCAGCGCCGCTCAGCTCATCTGCGCGGCGCGCCATGTGCACGTGCTGGCGCAACGCCGCGCTTTCCCGGTGGCCTCGTACCTGGCTTATGCGCTGAGCCAGCTGGAGCTCAAGACCTACCTGCTCGACGGCCTGGGCGGCATGCTCGCCAATTCGCTCAACAACGTCGAACCCGAAGACGTGCTGCTGGTCGCGAGCTTCCACAGCTACTCGCAAGAAGTCATCGACGCGGCCAACGCGGCGCATGCGCGCGGCATCCCGGTGATCGCCATCACCGACAGCGCCTTGTCGCCACTCAAGCCGTCGGCCCGGGTGTGCTTTGAGCTCAGCCTCGGCTCCGAGAAGGCCTTCCGCTCGCTGGTGGCGCCGCTCTGCCTGGCGCAGGCGGTGGTGGTGAGCACGGGTCACCAACTCACGGAGCAGTCGGCACGCGGTGCCGCCAAGACCGTCGCCAAGCCGGCCACCAAGACGGCACCCAAGACAAAACGACCGACCAACGGCAAGGGAGGCCGCTGAATGCGCGCACTGGAACTGATCTGCATGGGCCGCGCGGCGGTCGATCTGTATGGTGAACAAATCGGGGGGCGGCTGGAAGACGTGCAGTCGTTTGCCAAGTACCTGGGCGGCTCGCCGTGCAACACCGCGGTGGGTGCCTCGCGTCTGGGCCTCAAGGCGGCCATGCTGACTCGTGTGGGCGACGAACACAACGGCCGTTTCGTTCGTGAGTCGCTGGTCGCCGAAGGCGTGGACGTCTCGCAGGTGCGCACCGACCCGAAGCGCCTCACCGCACTCGTCTTCCTCGGCATTCGCGACCGCGACACCTTCCCGCTGGTGTTCTACCGCGAGCAGTGCGCCGACATGGGACTCTCGGCGGCCGACGTCGACCCCGCCTTCGTGGCCTCGGCCAAGACGCTGCTGATCTCGGGCACGCACCTCTCCAACTCACAGACCTACGACGCCTGCATGAGCGCCATCCAGGCGGCCCGCGCCAACGGCACGCGCGTGGCGCTCGACATCGACTACCGCCCGGTGCTGTGGGGCCTGACCGCGCCCGGCCTGGGTGAGCAGCGTTATGTGCCATCCGACCAGGTCAGCGCACATTTGCAGAAGGTGCTGCCGCTGTGCGACCTGATCGTCGGCACCGAAGAAGAGATCCACATCGCCGGCGGCTTCAGCGAGAACCTGGCGGCGCTCAGGCGCATTCGCGAGGTCTCCAAGGCGTTGATCGTGATGAAGCGCGGGCCGATGGGCTGTGTGGCCTTCGAAGGCCCTATCCCGTCGAGCGTGGAAGACGGTGTCACCGGTCCAGGCTTCCCGGTCGAGGTGTTCAACGTGCTGGGCGCGGGCGACGCCTTCATGGCCGGCCTGCTGCGCGGCTGGGTGCGCAACGAGCCCTTGCCCCAAACACTGAGCTACGCCAACGCCTGCGGCGCGATCGTCGTCTCACGCCATGGCTGCGCACCGGCCATGCCGAGCTGGGTCGAACTCACCCACTTCCTGCGCCACGGTTCGCCCACCCGCCGCCTGCGTGAAGACCCGGTGCTAGAGCACCTGCACCGCGCCTCGACCCGCTCGCGCCGCTGGGGCACGCTGGGGGTGCTGGCCTTCGACCACCGCGCCCAGCTCGAAGAACTGGCGGCGCGCCACGGTGTGAGCGCCGCTGAAAGCAAAAACCGCATCGCGAGCTTCAAGCAGCTGGTGGCCGAAGCCGCGCGCCAGGGTTACGACGCCGCGCGCCACGAAGCGGCAGCGGACTGCGATTTCCCGACCCCCGGCGTGATCATCGACGGACGTTACGGCGAAGACGTGTTGCCCCCGCTCACCGGCCAGGGCTGGTGGGTGGCCCGCCCGGTCGAGCTGCCCGGCTCACGCCCGCTGCGCTTCGAAGACGGCGCCAACGTGGGCCTGGCGCTGCGCACCTGGCCGGGCGAGCACGTGGTGAAGTGCCTGCTGGCCTACCACCCCGACGATGCCGACGCGCTGCGTGAAGAGCAGCTGCGCACGGTGGTCGAGCTGGCCGACGCCTGCAACCAGACCGGCCACGAGTTGCTGGTCGAAGTGATCCCGCCGCGCGACATGCCGGCGCAGGCTGACACATTGGCGCGCGCCATGAAGCAGATCTACGCCGCCGGCGTGTGGCCCGACTGGTGGAAGCTGCCACCGCCGCTGGAGCGCGCGGCCTGGCAGCACATCAACACCGTCATCACCGACAACGACGTGCATTGCCGTGGTGTGCTGCTGCTCGGCCTGGAGGCGAGTGAAGACCACCTGTCGCAGGGCTTTCGCGCCGCCGCCGGCCAGCCGCTGTGCAAGGGCTTCGCGGTCGGCCGCTCGCTCTTTGCCGACGCGGCCGCCGCCTGGTTTGCCGGCACGCTGAACGACGCCGGCGTGATCGACGAGGTGGCCACCCGCTACCAACGACTCATCCACCTGTGGTGCAACGCGCGCAGCGACGCACCCCAGCCCCCCATCCCCACTGTCACCCCCACCGCCAAAGAGAAAACAGCATGAGCAGCAACCCCACCATCGGTTTCATCGGCCTCGGCATGATGGGCCACGGCATCGCCAAGAACCTGCTGAAGAAGGGCTACGCGCTGAGCTTCCAGGCGCACCGCAACCGCAGCACGCTGCAAGACCTGCTCGACGCGGGCGCGGTGGAAGTGGACACCCGCGCCGCGCTCGCACAGGCCGACATCGTGATCCTGTGCGTGACCGGCTCACCGCAGGTCGAAGAGATCGTCTACGGCACCGACGGCCTGCTCGCCGCCGCCCGCCCGGGCCTGACCGTGATCGACACCTCGACCGCCGAGCCGGCATCAAGCACACGCATCCGCAACGACTTTGCCGCCAAGGGCGTGAAGTTCATCGACGCGCCGCTCGCGCGCACGCCGAAAGAGGCCGAAGAGGGGCGCCTGAACACCATGGTCGGTGCAGCAGACGCAGACTTCGAGGCGCTGCGCCCGGTGTTCGCCGCGTTCTGCGAAAACATCATCCACGTCGGCCCACCCGGCCACGGCCATGTGCTCAAACTGGTCAACAACATGCTCGCGATGACGCAGGCCGCCGCGATCGCCGAGGCCATGGCCACCGCCGCCAAGGCGGGCTTGTCGCTGCAGAAGGTGTTCGACGTGATCTCGGCCGGTGGTGTGAACTCCGGCATCTTCCAGATGATGGTGGGCCGCGCGCTGCAAGGCGACCTCGGTGGCCTCAAGTTCGCCATCGGCAATGCGCAAAAAGACCTGCGTTACTACACCCACCTGACCGAGATGCTGCCCACCAGCAGCTTCATCGCCGAGGCCGCGCACCAGAGCTTCGTGCAGGCCGCGAACCTCGGCTACGGCGACAAGTTCATCGCCTCGCTGCTCGAGGTGCAAGAGCAACTCAGCAATGTGAAGTTCGTCCCTCGCTGATCACTAACCCGTGCGAGCGGGGATCACTCCGCCGCATCCCACCGCCCTTGGAGACAACGCCATGAACGACGACAACAAAACTTCCCCCATTGCCATGCCCGCCAAAGCCGAAGTGAGCCGCCGCAGCCTGCTCAAGGCCACCGGCATCACGCTCGCCGGTGCCACGCCCTTCTTCGGCCCGTGGGCGCACAACCGCGTGTGGGCGCAGGCCGCCACGCCCAAGCCGCTGACCATCGGCCTGACCATGGATGCCTCGGGACAGTACGGCGCGAGCGGCGGTGAAGAGCGCCTGGGCGCGATGAT
Source organism: Rhizobacter sp. (assembly GCF_031412075.1). Lineage (GTDB taxonomy): Bacteria > Pseudomonadota > Gammaproteobacteria > Burkholderiales > Burkholderiaceae_C > Rhizobacter. The sequence continues at coordinate 4,398 of NZ_JANOCG010000653.1, read as the reverse complement.
GGCCATCAAGGAATACAACGACAAGGGCGGCGTGATGGGCCGGCGCATCGAGGCGCTGCACATGGACACCGAGACCACGCCGGCCACTGGCTCGCGCGTGGCCGAACGCATGATCACCCGCAATGAAGTGGCCTTCATGATCGGCGCGCTGCACTCGGGCGCGGCCAACGCCATCTCGCAGGTGGCGCAGAAATACGGCTGCATCTTCCTCAACACCAACTCCAGCTCGCCCACCGAAGCCGGCAAGGACTGCCACCGCACCAAGTTCGTGTGGGACGGCAACGGCACCAACTTCGCCCACGCCATCGTCAAGAACGCGATCAAGGTGAACGGCAAGAACTGGGTGCTGCTGACCAACGATTACGTGTGGGGCCGCAACACCTCGAACTCGACCCGCGCCATCGTCGAAGCCAATGGTGGCAAGATCGTCGAAGAGCTGCTGGTGCCGCAGAACACACGCGACTTTTCGTCGTACCTGCTCAAGCTGCAGCAGCTCAAGCCCAACGCGGTGGCCACCGCCATCGGTGGTGACGACATCAAGGCGCTGCGCCAGCAGGTGGTGCAGCTCAACATGCAAAAGAGCATGGCCTGGATCAACAACCAGCAAGACTGGCCCGATGTGTATGGCCTGGGCGCAGAAAGCATCTTCGGTGTGTTCGGCACCAGCTGGTACTACCGGCTCGACCTGCCGGGCGTGAAGGAGTTCGTGGCCGCGTACCAGAAGCAGTACCCGGGCATGGCGATCAAGGTGCCGGGCAACGTGTATCACAACAGCTACATGGCCACGCGCGAGCTGCTGCGCTGTGTGGAAGAAGCCGGCACCACCAACAACATCGCGGTGATCAAGAAGCTCGAAGGCCGCAAGATGAGCGCGCGCGACCGCATGCAGCACTACGACGCCTGGATCGACCCCATCACCCACCAGTGCCAGCAGACCATCTACATGGCGAGCTACAACGACCAGCCAGCCGAGAAGGACGACATCTTCAAGATCCTCACCTGGACCGACCCGAAAGACGTCGTCGACCAGGACTCGATCAAAACCTGCAAGCTGGAGTCGTACGACGCCACACCCAGCTACCAGCAGTAAGCACGACGACAGCCGCGTGCCGCCATGCTGGCCAGGTCAACTTCTCGCCGCCGCCTGATCCAGGTGGCTGGTGCTGCCACCGTGGGCTGCTTCGGCCCCTGGTCGGTGCATCACGCCTGGGCCCAGAGCAAGGCGAAGAAGCCGTTGCTGATCGGCCTGGCCACCGACGACACCGGCCAGTACGCGGCCAGTGGCCAGGACGAACAGCGCGGCATGCGCATGGCGATTGCCGAGGCCAACGCGCGTGGTGGCGTGCTTGGCCGTCGCATCGAGGTTGTGCACACCGACACCGGCGGTGACCCGGCCATCGCAGGCCCGGTGGCCGAACGTTTGATCCGCCAGCAAGAGGTCGCCTTCTTGTTGGGCGGTGTGCACTCGGGTGTGGCGAGTGCGATGTCGAAGGTGGCGCAGTCACACGGCTGCATCTACTTCAACACCAACTCCAGCTCGCCCACCGAAGCCGGCAAGGATTGCCACCGCACCAAGTTCGTCTGGGACGGCAATGGCACCAACTTCTCCATCTCGGTGGTGAAGGGCGCCATGACCGGCTTCGGCCGCGACTGGGTGCTCGTCACCAGCGACTACGGTTGGGGACGCAACACGGCGAGCGGCATCCGCGGCATCGTCGAAGGCAATGGCGGGCGCATCCTGGAAGAGTTGGTCGTGCCGCAGAACACGACCGACTTCAACGTGGTGCTGAACAAGATCCGCGCGCTCAAGCCAGGCGTGATCGCCACCGCCGTGGGCGGCGACGACCTGAAAGTGTTGCGCCGCCAGGTGCGCGAGAACGGCATGGACCGCGGCTTCGGCTGGATCAACAACCAGCAGGACTGGCCCGATGTGTATGGCCTCGGCCGCGAAGCCTTGTTCGGCATCTTCGGCACCACCTGGTACTGGGGCCTCGGCCTCGCGGGGGTGAAGGAGTTCGTGGCGCGTTACCAGAAGAGCCAGGCCGACTACCGCATCAAGGTGCCGGGCAACGTGTTCTACAACGGCTACATGGCCACACGCGAGTTGCTGCGCACGATCGAGCGCACCGGCAGCACCCACAACCTGAAGCTCATCAAGGCGCTCGAAGGCCTGCGCATCCCCGCGCTGGACCGCATGCAGCACCACGAGGCCTACATGAACCCGCAGACCCACCAGCTGCAGCAGACCATCTACATGGCCGCCTACAACGACCGCCCGCGGCAAGACGACGACTTGTTCCGCATCCTCGGGCGGCTGCCACCGAACGAGGTGGAAGACCGCGCGAGCCTGCAGCAGTGTTCGCTCGAGTCTTACGCCGCCACACCGTCATTTGAACCCTGATCCTCGAACCCTGAACCGCCCCCCTGCACCATGGACCTCGTTCCCCACCTCATCAACGGCATCTCGCTCGGGTTGCTGTTTGCGCTGATTGCGCTCGGCTTCATGCTCATCGTCGGCGTGATGGAAACCATCAACCTCGCGCATGGCTCTCTGTTTGCGCTGGGCATGTATGCCGCGCTCTTCTTGCTGGCACCCAAGCTCGGTTGGTTCCCTGAGACGCAGGCCGCCTACATGAGCCTGCCGATTGGCACGCGCTACGCGATCGCGCTCTTCTTCGCGCCCATCCTGGTGGGCCTGTTCGGCCTGCTGCTCGAGCTGTGCCTGCGCCGCACCTACGGCAAGGACCCGCTCTACGGCCTCTTGCTCACCTTCGGCGCCGCGCTGGTGATCGAAGAGCTGATCCGCGTGACCTGGGGCTCCAACGAGCAGCAGATGGCGCTGCCGCAGGCCATCTCGGGCGCGTTCATGATGGGTGACCTGGTCTATTCACGCTACCGCGTGTTTGCCAGCGTGTTTGCCATTGTGGCGATCTTTGCGCTGTGGCTGTTCCTGGAGAAAACGCCCTACGGCGCCATCATCAAGGCCGGTGCGCACGACAGCGAGATGGTGCGTGCGCTCGGCATCCATCTCGGGCGGCTGCGCTCCGCAGTGTTTGCGCTCGGCGTGGCGCTCGCCGCCATCGCCGGTGTGGTGATGGCGCCCATCTGGGGCATCCGCCCGCACGTGGGTGTCGACGCCGTCGTGCCGGCCTTCCTGATCATCGTGCTCGGCGGCGTGGGCTCCTTGTGGGGCGCGGTGGTCGCCGGGCTGCTGGTGGGGCTGGTGGTCGGGCTCACCGGCGCGTATGCGTCGGAGTGGTCGCTGATGTCCATGTACCTGTTGTTCATCGCGGTGGTCACGTTCCGCTCCCGTGGTCTGTTTGGCAAGAAAAGCGTTCTCGACACATGACTCCCTATCCATTGAAAGACAAAGTGGCACTCGTGACGGGCGCCGGCGGCACCATGGGCCGCGCCGTGGTGGCGGCCCTGATCGAAGACGGTTGCCGCGTGGCGCTGGTCGACGTGAACACGGCCTCGATGGCAGCGCTGGAAAGCGCCTACGGCAAGGCCGTGTTGGCAGTGCCCTGCGACATCAGCGACCCGCAGGCGGTGCAGGCCGCTCACGCACTGATCGAGCAGCGGCTGGGGCCGGTCGACGTGCTGGTCAACAACGCCGGCATCCTGTCCAACAACAAGATCGAAGCCACCAGCGCCAGCGAGTGGCGGCGTGTGATGGGTGCCAACCTCGATGGCGCCATGTACTGGGCGCAAGCCGTGGTGCCGGGCATGAAGGCGCGTCGTTGGGGCCGCATCATCAACACCAGCTCGCTCGCAGCCAAGACCGGTGGGCTGACCGCCGGCACGGCCTACTCGGTGAGCAAGGGCGCGATGAGCGCGCTGACCTTCTCGCTCGCACGCGAACTCGCGGCCTTCGGCGTCACGGCCAACGGCATCGCGCCGGCTTATGTGAATACGCCGATGATCACCGAGCAGTTGACAGAGGCGCAGCGCCAGGAGCTCTTGAAGCAGATCCCGGTCGGCCGCTTTTGCGAGCCGGAAGAGTTTGCGCACACGGTGCGCTTTCTGGCGTCGCCGCTGTCGGGTTTCATCACCGGCGAGATCCTCGATCTCAACGGCGGCCTGTTGATGGACTGATGCGATGAGCAACAGCGTAGACATCCCGGTGGATTTCATCCAGAGCCTGGCCGGCCTCTTCGACCTGCGCGGCCGCGTGGCCTATGTGCCGGGTGGTTACGGCGGCATCGGCGAAGCGGTGGCCTGGGGCCTGGCGCTGGCCGGCGCGCGTGTGGCCGTGTCGGGCCGCAGCTTTGACAAGGCCGATGCACTGGCCGCGCGCTTGCGCGCCACCGGGCTCGATGCCATCGGCCTGGCGATGGACGCGCATTCGGTGGCCGACATCCGCGACTCGGTCGACGCGGTGGCCGAGCGCTTCGGCGC
>NZ_JANOCG010000652.1:0-13577 GCF_031412075.1 Rhizobacter sp. | reverse complement strand
GGCCGCTGACGAAATCGTTGGCGCCGTCGCCCGAGAAAGTCTGTGTGCCGAACTCGGTGACGAACAGCGGCAGCTTGCCGACGCATCGGCTCAAGGCGTCGAGGTAGGGCTGTTGGTGTGAGGCCGCGTAGAAGTGGACCGAGTACTTGATGATCTTGTTGCCGGTGTGCACATGGCGCGTGCGCCACACCGACACCGTGGCTTGCGAGGCGATGCCGGGGAACTGCTTGTCCAGCTCGTTGAGCAGCGTCTTGCTCACCTTGGCCGACATCTTTGACAAACCCTTGCGGATGTTGGACTCGATCTCGTCTTCGTCGACGCACAGGCCGACGATGAAGTCGGGGCCCGGCAGGTCGATGTCGATCTCGCCCGCTTTGACCTCGATCACGCGCTCCAGGTCGTGCGAGGTCGAGCCGCGCACGTGGGCCTTGAAGGTGAGGTCGCCACCGCTCTTCTCGGCCACCACGCTGATGTGGTGTGAGCCGATGGTGGCGCGCAGCTTGTCTAGCTTCTGCGCCTTCTTCAAGGCGCCGATCTCCTCGTTCAGCTCCTCTTGCGACACACCGGCCTCGGTGGGCGTCTTGGCTGGGAAGACGTAGATGTTTTGCACCTGCGCCTGTTCGGCCGAAGACACGTCGCTGAACTTGAAGGCCTGCGATCGGTAGATCGGGTCGAGCACCGGAAGCGGTGGCAGCCCGGGGAAGGGGTTGGGGGTGGAGCCGATGTTGTAGGCCACCACCCGCGCGCGCGCCTGGGCCAGCCCCGCAGGCACGGTGAACTTGAAGACTCCCTGGGTGTTGGTGTCGACCTTCAGCGACATGGGGGGTATGAAACCCCCGGCGAATTCACCGCCAGGGAAATCAGTGCCCAGGTGCACACGTGCCTTGCCCCAGGGCGAATAGCCGGTGGTCGGTTTACCGCCGGTCTTGACATAGCTGGCCACAAAGGCGCTCACGTTGGTGATGCGGTGAAGTTTTCCTTGGATGTTCATGCGGATCTCCTTGAGTCAATGAACACAGCAGAGCCCGATCGGCTCCTGCATGTACAGACGCAAGCCCGCGCAGGAACAGACCCCCCTAGATTCGACACACGCGCTGCATAGAATCGCCCGCATGAGCGAGATCACGGTGTTGCTGGAACAAGTGCGAGCTGGCGACAGCGACGCGAAAGACCGCCTGTACACCCTGCTCTACAGCGACCTGAAGCGCCTGGCCCGCGCGCACCTGGCCAAGGCGGGGCCGATCACGCTCGACCCCAGCGCCATCGTTCACGAGGCCTGGATGCGCTGCGACGGCGGCTTGACCACCAGCAGCCGCAAACAGTTTTTCGGTTATGCGAGCGCGGTGATGCGCAGCGTGATCGTCGACCACGTGCGCGAGCGCGCGGCGCAAAAGCGCGGCGGCGGCGTGGCCGACGTGACGCTCAGCACCGCCGCCTTCGACCAGCTGCCCGGCCAGCCCGACGCCTTGAGCGTCGACGAAGCGCTGCAAGCCCTCGGCCGCATCGACGAACGGGGCCACAAGCTGGTGGAGATGCGCTACTTCGGCGGCATGACGATGGAAGAGATCGCCGAGGTGATGGAGCTCTCGGTGCCCACGCTCAAGCGCGACTGGCGGCGTGCGCGCGCTTTCCTGTTCGACTACCTGAGCGCCTGAGGCCATGACCGCGCCTGCGCCATCGACGGCAGCATGGCGCGAGGTGCTGGCGCTGTTCGACCACTGGGCCGCTGCCGAGCCGGCGCAACGCGAGGCCGCGCTGCAGCGTGTGCAGGCCGAACAACCCAACCTCTACCCGCGCCTGCTGGCGATGATCAACGCCGACCAGGCGGCCGAAGCGCGAGATTTTCTCGGCGACGACGCCACCCCCGTTGCAAGCGAAGCACAGCACGCCGGCCGGCGCCTGGGCGCGTGGGAGCTGCGCGAGCCCATCGGCCACGGCGGCATGGGCGAGGTGTGGCTGGCCACGCGCAGCGATGGCCTCTACAGCGGGCGTTCGGCCGTGAAGCTGTTGCACGCGGCCGGCCGGAGCGCACAAGCACAGGCCCGATTTGCACGCGAAGGTGAGTTTCTGGCGCGCCTGTCGCACCCGCACATTGCGCAGCTGCTCGACGCCGGCCTGATGCCTGACAGCACGCGCTACCTGGTGCTCGAATACGTGGCGGGCGAGCGCATCGACCACTGGTGCGATGCACGCAAGCTCACCATCACCGAGCGGCTGCGCCTGTTCATGCAGGTGTGCGAAGCCGTTTCCTACGCCCACACCCACCTGGTGGTGCACCGCGACCTGAAGCCCGCCAACATATTGGTGAGTGACGACGGCCACGTGAAGCTGCTCGACTTCGGTGTGGCCAAGTTGCTGGTCGATGACGATGAAGGCCATGAGCAGACCGAGCTCACCCGCGCCGGCGCGGCCGGCCTCACACCGGAGTACGCCGCGCCCGAGCAGATCGAAGGCCAGCCCATCACCACGGCGACCGATGTGTATGCCCTCGGCGTGGTGCTGTTCGGCCTGCTGAGCGGGGCGCGGCCGTATGCCAGCACCTCGCGCGGCATGGCCGCGATGGCACGCGCCATCGTCGAGGAGCCACCGCGCAGCCTCACCGCCGCAGCGTGCGAATCGCCAGATGCCGCGCCCTCGCGCAGCACCCAGCTCGCCGCGCTCACGCAGGCCCTGCGCGGCGATCTTGAAACCATCGTCGCCAAGGCCCTGAAGAAGTCACCCGTCGAGCGTTACGCCACGGTGCAGGAGCTGCGCGAAGACCTGCAACGCCACCTGGACCACCAGCCGGTGAGTGCGCAACCCGACACCTTCGGCTACCGCGCGCGCAAGTTTGCCCAGCGCAACCGGGTGCAGGTGCTGGCGCTGGCCACTGTGATGTTCGCGCTGCTGGTGGGCATGGGTGCGGCCACCTGGCAGTGGCGCGTAGCCACCCTAGAGGCGCGGCGCACACGCTCCGTCGTGCAAGTGATGACGGGTTTGCTGCGCGGCCTGAACCCTTACGAGTCGGACAAGGCCACGATCCCGGCTGCAGAGACGCTGCGCCTCGGCTGGCAACACGCCAAGGCCAATCTGGGCAATGACGCTGCGCTGCAAGCCGAAACCGCACGCACCATCGGCATCATGCTGGCCTACTCGGGCGACATGACCAACGCAGCCGACGCATTGGGCGTGAGCCACAGGCAGATGGCCGCCAGTGGCAGGACACATTCACCCGAGTACCTCGAAGTGGCCTTCGAACTCGGCAACGCCAGGCGCCGTCTCGGCCAGAGCGCAGCGGCGCGGGCGCTGTTCGAAGAGGTGGTGGCCCTGGCTTCGGCGCAGGACAACCCCGCCACGCGCAGCTGGCTCGTGAACGGGCGGATTCACCTGGGCGAAATGGCCCTCGACGAAGGCCGGCTCGACGAAGCCGGTCGCCTGCTGGAGCAGGCTGCCACCCAGGCCAGAACGCAACTCGGAGCCAAGGACTACGCCTACGCCAAGGCCATGGATTCGCTGGCCACTTTGGCGCGCCAACAAGGGCGCTGGGACGAGGCGCGCCAGATGTTTGCGGCCGTAGTACAGGCCACGTCGGCGGGCAAGCCGCTCGATTCGGCCATGGCCCGCTTCAGCGCAGCCACCATCGATGTGGAAATGGGGCGTTACCAGGTCGCGCAGGTGATGCTGCGCGAGGTGGTGGACGACCTTACCCGCTTGCTTGGCACGACAGACACCAACACGCTCTATGCGCAGACCTGGCGATCGCGCGCACTGTTCCACGACGGCGCCTTCGACGAAAGCCAGCGTGTGCTCAATCAGGCGCTCGCCAAGGCGCGCGAGTCGGGCGAGGTCGAGGTGCTGCACATTGTCCAAGTCATCCTGGCGCGCCATGCATTGCGGCAAGGCGATGTCACCCGCGCCGAACCGCTGCTGCGCGAGAGCCTGGCGTTTTTCGACGCAGGCGGCCCCACGCTGCGCCGGGACGCCGAACGCGCACGCGCGCTGGTCGCGGAATGCCTGTTGCGCCGAGGCCTGACAGATCAAGCGATCGCACTGCTGCGCCAGACACAGGCCGCGCAGCTTGCAATCTTCAACAACACACCCCATGCCGAACAGTGGCCGACCGCCCTGCTGCTGGCGCTGGCGCTGGACGCGCAGCAGGGCTCCGTCGCCGCGGCAGAACACTATGAGCAGGCCAACCAGATCGCTGACCGGCTGCTGCCCCCGGGCCACCCTGACCGCCTCAAGCTGCACGCGTTCGCGAGCTACGCCCGCTGGCGCAAAGGCCCGGGGCCCGACACGCACCAGGCAGCACGAGATGCACTTGATGCGTATGGCAAGTTGCTGGCCTCACGATCCGACCGGCCATCGCTTTCCGTCTTATCCAGGAGGATGATGAGCGCCTCGCCGCAGGCCCCGCTTGCGGTGGCGTCGGTCATGCCCTTGCTCGCGTACTGAATCCGCAACCCTGAAGAAAGGTCATCATGTCCAGCAGCTCCCTTCGATCGCAGTGCATTCACCTCGCCATGGCGTTGGCCTTGGTCGCAGCCCACGGCACGGCCGCCAGCCAGAGCGCCGCCCAGCCCTCAACCGCCGCTTCGGCCAGCGTCATGCAGAAGGGCACCACGCTCAAGATGCGGCCGGTCAAGCCGGGGCCGGAGGCGTCGGTTCCGCAGAAGCCACACCCTACACCCGGTGGAGCGTCGATCGGCCCCAAGAAGCCGACCTCAATTTCTCCGAGTGCGACAGCCTCGGCCGTCATCAGCGCGCCCGCTGCCAAATAAGACAAGACGGGCACGCGCCACACTCGTGGTCAGACCCCGATGCCCGACACCACCGTCGCCGACTTCTTCGTCACCGGCGAGCCTGAGAGCGTCACCATCGCATAGACCTCGTCCTTGCGCGGCATCAGGATGGGCGTGTTGATATCGGCCCAGCCTACGATCACCGTGCCCGGGTCTTCGTCGAGCGTGCCGGTGTTGATGGCGCGTTTCTCCGAAAAGTTGATGCTGCCGGCCGCCGCGACCGTGATGGTCTTGAAGGGCAGTTGGATCAGCGGCCCGGCGAACTTGTAGGTGTAGAGCAGGTCGTCGCCCACGGCGTCGCCCGAGGGCAGCGCGTCGCCGCTCTTGTCTTCGCCATAGAGCTTGATCTCCAGCCGGTACGACTTGCCGACGTCGCCGGCATCGAAGGTGAGCGTGCCCGCGACGGTGACGTCGCGCTTGTTGTTGTCGGTGGCGCCCAGGGTGAGCGCGGGGGTGCTGAGGGTAGGCATGTGGTTCTCCGATTCATGTGAGCTGCGTTGCGAGCGCAGCCCATTGCCACGCTCTGCTCAATAGAACGGAACCCAGGCGCCAGCAGGATCACCCGAAGTGCCTTCGATCTAGGGGGCCACACGGCTCGTGGGGTGCCTGGTCGAACACAACCCGCCGGTCGGCGCCTGCCGGGAAAGACGCGTCGCAGCCCCCAACGGGTCACACATCCCCCGCCGCAGGAAGGACAGCAGGTTCACAGTCTTTCTGCTAGCGTCGCGCCCCATGCCCCGTCTGCTCTACCTCCTCGCCCTGTGCAACCTCGTCATCGGCACCGGTGCCTTCGTGCTCAGCGGCATCCTGCAGCCCTTGAGTGACGCGCTCGGCAGCAGCGTGGCCTCGACCGGGCAGGCGATGACGGTCTATGCGCTCGCCACCGCGTTGCTTGCGCCCCTCGCACTGGTGCTCACCGGCCGCTGGCCTCGGCGACGCGCGCTGTGCTTCGGGCTGGTGGTGTTTGCGCTGGGCAATGCGCTGTGCGCGATGGCCACGAACCTCGGTTGGTTGTTCGCAGGCCGCGCGCTGATGGGCATGGGCGCGGTGTTCACGCCGCTGGCCGCCGGCATCGCGGTGGCCGTGGTCGAGCCGGCGAAGCGCGGGCGTGCGCTGTCGCTGGTGTTCCTCGGCATGAGCATGAGCTACGTGATCGGCGTGCCGCTGGGCGCGTGGCTCGCCTTCCGCTTTGGTTGGCAGTGGCCGTTTGTACTCGTCGCCTGCATGTCGCTGCTGGGCGTGGTGGCTCTCATTGGGGTGCTGCCCAAGGATCTGGCCGCCCCCAGCGCGAGCTTCGCCGGCCTGCCTGCGCTGCTGCGGCAAAGCGCGGTGTGGTGGACGCTGTCGCTCACCCTGCTCTACTTCATGGCGATCTTCACCGTGTTCTCCTACATCGGGCCGGTGCTGCAAAGCCTGTCGCCGATGTCGCACGAGCGCATGTCGGTCACGCTGGTGATCTTCGGGCTGGCCGGTGTGGCGGGCACCCTGATCGGCGGCTGGGCCAACGACCGTTTCGGTACACGGCGCACGCTGACCGTGCAGATGGCCGTACTCGGCTCGATGATGCTGCTGGTGCCACTGACACAAGGGCACTACGCATGGATGGTCACCGCCTTCGTCATCTGGGGCATCGCCGGCTTCGGCATGATGACGCCGCAGCAGTCACGCCTGGCGGCACTGGCGCCGGCTCAAGCGCCGCTGCTGTTTTCGCTCAACACCTCGATGCTCTATTTCGGCACCGCGCTCGGCGCGCTGGCCGGCGGCGCGTTCTCCGTGCCGCTGGGCATGGCCCGCTTGTCGTGGCTCGGCGTGCCGCTGGCCGCGCTGGGCCTGTTCACCTTGTGGATGACCTCGCCCGGCCGGGCAGGCAAGGCGTCGATACCTACACCCTGATGGCAGGTCGGCCTACAGGCCGGCACCGTGGTTTCTTGATACCGTGCCTTCATGCGGGGGAACGAATCCACACGACTGAGTGAAAACAGCGCCTTGTTCGTCGACTTCGACGGCACGCTGGCGGAGATCGCACCCCGCCCCGACGCGGTGGCCCTGCCGGCCGGCATGGTGCAACTGCTGGCCACGCTGCACACCCGCCTGGGCGGCGCGCTGGCCGTGGTCACCGGCCGGCCCATCGCCCAGCTCGACGCTTTCCTGGCCCCACTGCGCTTGCCCACAGCGGGCCTGCACGGCGCCGAGCGCCGCAGCGCCAGCGGCGCCGTGACACGCCTGCCCGAGGCCGACCTGCAGCAGGTGGTGATAGGGCTTCAAGCGCTCGCGGCCTTGCACACCGGGCTTCTGGTCGAACCGAAGCCGGGTGCCGTGGCCTTGCACTACCGCCTGGCTCCCGACTGCGAGGGGCTGGCGCGACAGGCGATGCAAGCGGCCCTGCAGCGCTTGCCCGGCATGGTGCTGATGCACGGCAAGATGGTCATCGAGATGAAGCCGGCCGAAGCCAGCAAGGGCCGCGCGATCGAAGCCTTCATGGCCGAGCCCCCGTTCACCGGCCGCCGCCCGCTGTTCGCCGGCGACGACATCACCGACGAAAGCGGCTTTGCGGTGGTGCAGGCCGCCGGCGGCATCGGCATCAAGGTGGGCCCCGGGCCCACGCAGGCGCGGCACCGGCTCGACACCCCCACCCGCCTGCATGCCTGGCTGCAAGCCTGCGCCGCCCAGCCCCTGGAGTCCTCATGACCGCACCCACCGACTCAAGCGCGCCACCGGCCACCACGCCGGCCCAGTCACTCAACCTGGGTGTGATCGGCAACTGCGCCTACAGCGCGATGGTCGACACCCGCGCGCGCATCGTGTGGTGCTGCCTGCCGCGCTTTGACGGCGACCCGGTCTTCAACGCGCTCATCGACCCGAGCGAACAAGCCGGCGCATGGAGCATCGAGATCGATTCGTTCTCGCACAGCGAGCAGTCCTACGAGCCCAACACCGCCATCTTGCGCACCCGGCTCTACGACACCCGCGGCCACGCCGTCGAGGTGACCGATTTCGCGCCGCGCTTCTTCAACCGCGACCGCATGTTCCGCCCGCTCACGCTGATGCGGCGGGTGCAGCCGCTGGTGGGTGCACCGCGCATCACCGTGCGCCTGCGCCCGCGCTTCGACTGGGGCCGCGAGGCGCCGGTGGTGACGCAGGGCAGCCACCATGTGCGCTTCAGCGGCAGCCAGCAGACGCTGCGCCTGACGAGCGATGTGCCGCTCAGCTACCTGCTGAGCGAAACCGCGTTCGTGGCCGACCGGCCGATCCATTTCATACTCGGCCCCGACGAGACACTGGCCGGCGGTGTGGCCGAAACCGTGAGCCTGTTCGAGCAGCAGACCGCCGACTACTGGCGCAACTGGAGCCGCGCGCTTTCGCTGCCGCTGGAATGGCAAGACGCCGTGATCCGCGCGGCCATCACGCTGAAGATGAGCCTGTTCGAAGACACCGGCGCGATCGTGGCCGCCATGACCACGAGCATCCCCGAAGCCATGGGCAGCGGGCGCAACTGGGACTACCGCTACTGCTGGTTGCGCGACGCCTTTTTCGTGGTGCGGGCGCTCAACAGCCTGTCGGAAGTGGCCACGATGGAGGAATACCTGCGCTGGCTCAGCAACGTGGTGCAGCGCTCGCGCGACGGCCACGTGCAGCCGCTCTACGGCATCGGCCTGGAGGAGCGTCTCACCGAAACCACGCTCGACCACCTGGGCGGCTACCGTGGCAGCGGCCCGGTGCGTGTGGGCAACCAGGCTTACGAACATTTCCAGCACGACGTGTACGGCAACATCGTGCTCGGTGCCGCGCAAGCGTTCCACGACCACCGCCTGCTGCGCCGTGCCGGCCTGGTGGAGTTTCATGCGCTCGAGGCGGTGGGCGAGCAGGCCTTGCTGCTGTACGACCGGCCCGACGCCGGCATGTGGGAGCTGCGCACCCGCGCGCGCATCCACACCTCGTCGGCGCTGATGAGCTGGGCCGCCTGCGACCGCCTGGCCAAGATCGCCGGCCCGCTGGGCTTGAGCGAGCGACACGCCTACTGGCGAGGCCATGCCGACACCATCCGCGAGCGCATCCTGCGCGAATCGTGGAGCGACACACGCCAGGCGTTTGCCGAAAGTTTCGGCGGCCGCGAGCTCGACGCGAGCGTGCTGCTGATGGTGGAGGTGGGTTTCATCGAGCCGACCGACCCGCGCTTCATCAGCACGGTCGATGCGCTGGAGAAGTCGCTCTGCGACGGCCCCTACATGCGCCGCTACGAAGCGCCCGACGATTTTGGCAAGCCCGAGACCGCGTTCAACATCTGCACTTTCTGGCGCATCGACGCGCTAGCGCGCATCGGGCGCAAGCAGCAGGCGCGCGAGATCTTCGAGGCCATGCTGGCGGTGCGCAACCACGTCGGCCTGCTGTCCGAAGACACCCACCCCGTCACCGGCGAGATGTGGGGCAACTACCCGCAAACCTACTCGATGGTCGGGCTGATCAACGGCGCGGTGCGCTTGTCGGCCCCTTGGGATTCGGTCATATGAGCCGCCTCGTCGTGGTCTCCAACCGACTGGCCGACCCCCGCAAACCCGCTGCGGGCGGCCTGGCGGTAGCCCTGGGTGAAACGCTGCACCGCACCGGCGGGCTGTGGTTCGGCTGGAGCGGCAAGATCGTCGAAGCCGCCGACGGCGGCACACCCGGCGAAGGGGCGGTCAACGAACACCGCGCTGGGGACGTGAAACTCGTGACCGTCGACCTCTGCCGCGAAGACCACGACGGTTATTACCTCGGCTATTCCAACCGCGTGTTGTGGCCGGTGTTTCACTACCGGCTCGACCTGGCGGTGTTCAGCCCCGAAAGCCTGGCCACCTACCGGCGGGTGAACCGCATGTTTGCGCGCAAGCTGATGGATCAGCTGAAAGACGACGACGTGGTGTGGGTGCACGACTACCACCTGATCCCGCTGGCCGCCGAGTTGCGGGCTCTGGGCAGCAAGCACCGCATCGGCTTCTTTCTGCACATCCCGCTGCCACCGCAGCAGATCCTGGCGGCCATTCCGGGCCACGAGTGGTTCATCCGCTCGCTGTTCTCGTACGACCTGATCGGCTTCCAGAGCGAGACCGACGTGATCCACTTCGAGCGCTACGTGCTCGCCGAGGCGGGTGCCGAAGCGCTGCCCGGCGGGCGCTACCGCGCCTTCAAGCACACGGTGGTGGCTCGCGCCTTCCCGATCGGCATCGACGTCGACGAATTCATCGAGCTTGGGCGCGGGAAAGAATCCACCGACAACCACGCGATGCTGGTCGAGGAATACGCCAAGCGCCGCCTGCTCATCGGCATCGACCGGCTCGACTACTCCAAGGGCCTGCCGCACCGCCTTCGCGCCTTCAAGGAGCTGCTGCAGAAGTACCCCGAGAACCGCGACAGCGCCACGCTGATCCAGATTGCCTCACCCTCGCGCGAAGACGTCGACGCCTACATCGACATCCGCCATGAGCTGGAGAGCCTGTGCGGCGAGATCAACGGCGACTACGGCGAGCTCGACTGGATGCCGGTGCGCTACATCCACCGCACGATGGCGCGCAAACGGCTTCCCGGCCTGTGCCGCGCCGGCCGGGTGGCGCTCATCACGCCCTTGCGTGACGGCATGAACCTGGTCGCCAAGGAGTTCGTGGTGGCGCAAGACCCCGCCGACCCGGGTGTGCTGGTGCTGTCACGTTTTGCCGGCGCGGCCGAGCAGCTGCGCGACGCCTTGCTGGTCAACCCCTACGACATCCAGGGCACGGCCGACACCATCCAGCGTGCGCTGCGCATGCCGCTCGAAGAGCGAGTGATGCGGCACACGCGCCTGCTGGCGACCATCCGCAAACACGACGTGCACTGGTGGCGCCAGGAGTTCCTGACGACGCTGAACAGCGTCGACGTCGACTGATGCCGAAGCAGCTCGTTGGGAGCTGTGCGTCAGCGGTTGCGCGACACCCGCACCGTGTTCAGCCCATCGGACAGGCTGAACTCGTAGCTGCCACCGGCAGGCAGTGAAGCCACCGGCAGCGAGGCGTTGCCACCTTGCAGGTCTTGCGCCAGCGTCGAGCGCTGCGCGCCCAGGTGGGTGACGGTCAGGTAGGGGTACCTGGCGTGGTCCCAGTTCAGTCGCAACACGCCGCCCTGCTCGCTCACTTGCAACTGCATGCCGGCGCTGGCCGCCCGCTCGGTCTGCGTGGTGGCCGATGCAGCAGTCGCGCTCCGGGCCTGGCTTTGTGTCAGCGTTTGGCCGTCCTTGACGATCGACATGCTGTAGATCGAGCCCGGGTGCGGGATGGTGAAGCCGAAGTGTTGGGCGGAGGCGATGTGGTCGAGCTCGCGGGTGGCGAACGGGTACTCGACCACACCAGCCGCGGTGACGATGCGCAAGTTGTACGGCCCACGCTGCGGCAGGCGCGGTTCGCCGAACAGCGATTTGACCGGCATGAACTCGGCCTTGCCCGCTGCGATCTGGCCGCTGACCAGCAACAGCTCCTGAGGCCCGCTCGCCAAGGACGCAGCCCCCGAGGCCGACGCCACCTGCACCGAGCGGTCGGCCGGCGTCAGGTGGACCTGGATCTTGCGGTAGTTGTAGTCGGAGAAGGTGTCTCCGGCGCAGTAACTCATCATGTCGTGGAGGTTCGTTCTGCGGGGGTCGACAAACGCCGAGGTCTCGGCGTTGTAGCCCCAAATGTAGCGGCCGGGCTCACCCAGCTGGGCGTTGGCATAGGGGTAAGCGGGGTCGGCGTCCGCCGGCCCGCCACAAGGCGCATGCGGCAGGCTGAAGTTGTGCCCCAGCTCGTGGGCGAGCGTTTCGCGAACGGCCGCCGGGTTGCTCGGCATGTCGAAGCCGACGGCGGCGTGGCCTGGCCGATAACCCAGCCCCGACTGCCCATAGGTGCGCTTGGGCATGAAGCCGTAGTAGTACGACTCGTCGGAGGCCTGCTCCAGCAAGTGCAGGTTAGACAGCTCCGACAGCACCCTGCTGAACGCGGTTTCCCATTCGCCCTCGGTCGTGGGCAGCGCCGTCACGCCGCGCGGCACATAGGGTGCGTGCACCTGCAGCGTGACACTGGCCACCGGCGCACGCGCCAGCATGTAGCTGGCAGGGCCACTGACCACCTGGCCGGTGGTGCCCGCGATCTGGATCGGCACCGCGACCAGCCTCAATGCGACACCGCCTCCCACACGCGGGTTGAGGGTGGTGGGAGGCTGGCCATTGGCCAGGCTGGCCGTGAGACGCAGGCCCGTGCGCACCAGGTTGGCGGGCACCACGGCGCTGTAGGCATTGGTGCTTGTCGGCGCGGCAGGCACGGCCGAGGGCAGGCTGCCCGTGGGCGGTGTGAGCGCGAGTTGCTGAACCAGTTGCCCGCTGGCGGTTTCCACCCGCAGCACACCGGCGGGCTTGGCCTCTTGTGCGTTGGTGGTGATGGCATTCACCCGCACCAGCACGGCCTTGTTGGCCACGAGCACGAGGGCACTGTCACCGCTCGGGACCACCAAGGACTGCGCGAGCTCGATGCCCGCAATGCGAGCGGCGGAGGCGGGTGATGGTGCAGGTGCGGGTGTTGGTGCTGGCGCTGGCGCCGGTGCGGGGGCAGGCGCTGGTGCAGGCGATGGCGCTGGCACCGGGGCAGGCGCTGGCACCGGGGCAGGAGCGGGCGACCGGCTGATCGGGGTGCTGGTGTCTGGCTCGTCGTTGCCGCCACAAGCCGTCAACGTCACCAGTGCGCTCAGCGCAGCCAGCGTGCGCAGGCGACGCGCTCGGCCGGCTGCTTGCGGTGTAGGGGGGTGCAGGACGCTTGTCATGGATATATTTTCTCGCCGGGTTTTCGGGTCGCGTGCGTGCATGTTGGGGCAAGCGCAGCGACGGCACGCTACAGACTGTAAGAACCCCGCGCCGACAAGGCGTCGCGCCTTCTTCCTACAGCCCCGGCGAGAGGCATTGTTTACAACCGCAGGAGCCAATGACACTCGGGCACGCCCGGTGAACACCCATCCCTTTTCATGACGTCACGACCCACCACATCGTCTTTTCGCGTACTGACCGTGAACACGCACAAAGGCTTCTCGTTCCTCAATCGCAAGTTCATCCTGCACGAGTTGCGCGAAGCCGTGCGCGGAGTCGGCGCTGACATCGTGTTCCTGCAAGAGGTGCTCGGCACCCATGCCCTGCACCCCTCGCGCCATGTCAACTGGCCCGAGGCGCCGCACTACGAATTTCTGGCCGACAGCATCTGGAGCGACTTTGCCTACGGCCGCAACGCGGTCTACCCGAGCGGGCACCACGGCAATGCGGTGTTGTCCAAGTTTCCGATCGAGCGCTACGAGAACCATGATGTGTCGATCAGCGGGCCCGAAAAGCGCGGCCTGTTGCACTGCGTGTTGCACATCCCCGGTCGAACGCAGCGGCTGCACGCCATCTGCGTGCACCTGGGGCTGCGCGAGTCGCACCGGCGCAAGCAGCTCGAGTTGATGCTCAAGATCATCGAGCGCGACGTGCCAGCCGATGCGCCGCTGCTGATCGCAGGTGACTTCAACGACTGGCGCGTGCGTGCCCACAGCGTGCTCAAACGCTGCGCCGGCCTGCGCGAGGTGTTCGTGCATGCCAACGGGCGCGCGGCCAAGACCTTTCCGGCGCACTTTCCGATGTTGCAGCTCGACCGCATCTATGTGCGCAACGCTGGCGTGCACAAGCCCCTGGTGCTGCCGCGCCGGCCGTGGTCGCACCTGTCCGACCACGCCCCGCTGGCCGCGGAGATCACGCTGTGAGCGCGAAATCGCGCTGGACCGGCGGCAACCGCGTACGCC
>NZ_JANOCG010000651.1:0-12341 GCF_031412075.1 Rhizobacter sp. | reverse complement strand
GCCAGCAACAACGTGGCCACCACTAGCACCAACGTGGCATGGAACGTGGTGATCCCGGCCATCGCCGCCTCGTGGGTGCGGCTCGAAGCCGTGTCCGAGACCAACGGCCAGCCCTGGACCTCGATGACCGAGTTCAACCTGCTCGATCGCAGCGGCGCCACCATCCCGCGCACCGGCTGGCAGGTGCAGGCCGACAGCCAGGAGGCCGCCTCGGGCAACAACTCGGCCGCCGCAGCCATCGATGGCGACGCCGCCACCTACTGGCACACGCAGTACACCGGCACCACCGCACCGATGCCGCACCGCTACACCGTCAACCTGGGCGGGCCGCGCACCTTCGGCGGCTTCCGCTATCTGCCACGGCCCGCGGCAAGCGGCCTGAACGGCGTGATCGCCGGCTGGAACTTCTACACCAGCAACGACGGCACGAACTGGACGCTGGTGAAACAAGGCAACTTCAACGACTTTGCCGACCGCTCGGCCGAGAAGACGGAAATGATCAACCGCCCGCCCACCGTGCTGGGCGTGGCCAACCGCAGCAGCACCGTGGGCCAGGCGGTCTCGTTCGGCATCAGCGCCGGCGACCCCGATGGCGACACGATCGGCTTCAGTGCCACCGGCCTGCCGACCGGGCTGGCCATCAACACCGCCTCGGGCCTGATCAGCGGCACACCCACCGCCGCAGGCAGCTTCAACGTGACGGTCACGGCCAACGACGGCCGCAGCGGCAGCTCGAGCGTGAACTTCGGTTGGGCCATCAGCGCCTCGGCGCTGGTGATCGAGCCGGTGCTCGCGCCGCCGCAGGTGAGCGGCAACAACGCCACCTTCAACGTGGCCTCGAACGGCGGCACCGGCACACGCTACCGCTGGAACTTTGGCGACGGCACGGCAACCACGGCCTACTCCACCGCCACCAGCATCAGCCACGCCTACGCCGCGCCCGGCCACTACACCGTGACGGTGACGGCCATCGACGTGAACGGCGTGACACGCGACCTGGTGTTCACGCAGGCCGTCTACGCCACCACCACCACGAGCAAGCCCACGCAGTCATCGACGCTCGCCATCGAGAACGCAGCCACACCGCGCGTGTGGCTGGTCAACCAAGACAACGACAGCGTGAGCGTGTTCAACGGCAACACCAATGCGCGTGTCGCCGAGATCAACGTCGGCGGCGCGCCGCGCAGCGTGGCCATCGCTCCCGACGGCCGTGTGTGGGTGACGAACAAGAACGACGCCAGCATCAGCATCGTCAGCCCGAGCACCCTCGCCGTGGTGCAGACGCTGGCGCTGCCGCGGGCCTCCATGCCGTTCGGCATCGCCTTCGCGCCAGACGGCAGCGCGGCGTACGTGGCGCTCGAAGCCACTGGCAACCTGCTCAAGCTGAACGCCAGCACCGGCGCCACGCTCGGCACGGTGTCGGTGGGGGCCAACCCGCGGCATGTGTCGGTCACGGCCGCGAGCAACCGCGTGCTGGTGTCGCGCTTCATCTCGCCACCGCAGCCGGGTGAAGCCACGGCCACGGTGCAAACGCAGGTGGGTGGCGTGAACCGGGGCGGTGAAGTGGTGGTGGTGACCGCAGCCACCATGGCCATCGAGCGCACCGTGGTGCTGCGCCACAGCGACAAGTTCGACGGCTCCATCCAAGGCCGGGGCGTGCCCAACTACCTGCATGGGGCTGCTATCTCGCCCGACGGCGCGAGCGCCTGGGTGCCGTCGAAACAAGACAACCTTCAGCGCGGCACGCTGCGCGACGGAAACGCCCTCGACTTCCAGAACACGGTGCGCGCCATCAGCTCGCGCATCGACCTGGGCACGTTCAACGAAGACTACGCCGCCCGCATCGACCACGACAACTCGAGCCTGGCGAGCGGCGCGGTGTACCACCCGACGGGCGCCTACCTCTTCGTGGCGCTGGAAACCAGCCGCCAGGTGGCGGTGGTGAACCCGTATGGCCGCTTCGAGATGCTGCGCATCGACACCGGCCGCGCGCCGGGTGCGGTGGCGGTGTCGGCCGACGGCTTGAAGCTCTACGTCAACAACTTCATGGACCGCACGCTCGGCATCTACGACCTGCGCCGCCTCGTGAACTATGGCGAGAGCACGGTGCCGGTGTTGGCCTCGCCCGGTGCCATCACCACCGAACGCCTGGCCACCAACGTGTTGATCGGCAAGCAGTTTTTCTACGACGCGAAAGACCCGCGACTCTCGCGTGACTCGTACATGAGCTGCGCCTCGTGCCACAACGACGGCGGGCAAGACGGCCGCACCTGGGACCTGAGCGGCCTCGGCGAAGGCCTGCGCAACACCGCCAACCTGCGTGGCCGCGCGGGTGCGCAAGGCTTCAAGCACTGGAGCGCCAACTTCGACGAGACACAAGACTTCGAAGGCCAGATCCGCACGCTGGCGGGAGGGCGCGGGCTGATGACCGATGCGCAGTTCAACACCGGCACGCGCTCGCAGCCGCTGGGTGATGCGAAGGCCGGCGTGAGTGCCGATCTCGATTCACTGGCGGCCTACCTCGCCTCGCTGAACCAGTTTGCACTGAGCCCGCTGCGCAATGCCGATGGCAGCAACACCGCCGCCGCCAACGCGGGCCGCACGGTGTTCGTGGCGCAGTGCGTCTCGTGCCACTCGGGCACGGCCTTCACCGAAAGTGCTGCGGCCACCCTGCGCAACGTCGGCACCTTGAAGGCGAGCAGCGGCCAGCGCCTGGGCGCACCGCTCACCGGCATCGACACACCAACACTGCGCGACGTGTGGGCCACCGCGCCCTACCTGCACGACGGCTCGGCGGCGACGCTCGGCGATGCGGTCCGGGCGCACACCGGCCTCACGCTGACGACGACGCAAGTCAACGATGTGGTGGCTTACGTGTCGCAGATCGGGCGTGAAGAAACGGCCTCACCGGCGCCCACGCTGGTTGTGAGTGGCCTCACCGTGGCCGACACCGCCAACGCGGCCGACTGGTCGATCCAGAGCAACCTGCAGGTGGGCAACCTGCAGTTCGGTGACCGCACTTTCACGTTCACGACCGTCCCTTCGCAGGTGGCCGGCTCGGTGTGGATTCGGGCCGCCAACGACTCGAAGGGCTTCGCCGGCAACCCGACCGTCACCTTCACCATCAACCGCTCGGCCGATGTGTACGTGGCCGTCGACGACCGCATCGGCGCGCCCTTCGGCTGGATGACCGCGGGTTGGGTGTCCACCGGCATCCGGCTTGTCAACAACGAAGCCACACCCCGGCCGCTGACGCTGTACCGCAAGAACTTTGCGGCCGGCACGGTGAGCCTGGGTGGCGCGGCCACCGGGCACAACATGTACAGCGTGATCGTGAAGTGATGGGCCCTTGGTGGTTCACGGCGTGTGCGAGTGCGGCCGCCTTGGCTGCAGTGCTTGTCACGCCCGGAACCGCGGCGTCGAACGACGGCGCCGTGCAGCGAGGCTTGCAGCTCTACGCGGGGGCCGCGCCGCTGCAAGGCACCATCACCGGCCATGCGGCGCCCTTGCCGCCGGGCGCGGCGCGTTGCATCAACTGCCATGCTTTGGGAACTGCGGGGCCGGCGCGAGCAGCGTCGGCCCCGAGTTCGTTCGGTCCCTTGCTCACGCGCGAACGGCTCACGCAGCGCATCGCGCGCCGCGGCGGGCCACCTTCTGCGTATGACGAAACCAACTTCTGCCGGCTGCTGCGCAGCGGCATCGACCCGGCCTATGTGCTCATCCCACGCGACATGCCGCGCTACACGTTGGCCGACGCCGATTGCCGCAGCCTGTGGCTGTACCTGAACAGCTTGCCTTGAGGAGCCACCCCATGTCTCTTGTCCACCAGCTGCCCCTGCCGCGCCGCCTCGTGCTGCTGCTGGGCGCAGCGGCGTTGCTGCGCGCCGAACGTGCACACGCGCACGCCAACTTCGGCCCGGTGCAGCCGGAGCAACCCGCGCCGAAGCTGCACGTCACCGGCATGGACGGCAAGGCCTTCGACCTCGCCGCCGCCTTGAAAGGGCAGGTGACTGCCCTGCAATTGATCTACACCGGCTGCAGCGCCACCTGCCCGATCCAGGGTGCGGTGTTTGCGCAGACGCAAGCGCTGCTGGCGGCGCACGACAAGGGCCGAGACATCCGCCTGCTGTCGGTCTCGATCGACCCGCTGGGCGATGACGTGAAGGGCCTGCGCGCCTGGCTCGGCCGCCATGGCGCGCAGCCGCAGCGCTGGACGGCGGCCCTGCCGTCGGTGCAGCAGGTCGACCCGCTGCTAAACTTCTTGCGCGGGCGCGCTGCGGGCCCCGACCGCCACACGGCGCAAGCCTTCATCTTCGACCGCCGCGCGCGCCTGATGCACCGCACCGACGACATGCCCGCGCCTCAGTCGCTGGCGAACCTGTTGTTGAGCGTGAGTGCGCGGGTCTGAGCCCGGCTCAGCGCAGGCCGAAGTAGCCCAGAACGAAGAGAACGATGACGACCGCGCCGACAACCCAGATGATTCTGTTCATGCTGATGCTCCTTGCTTGCGCGAGAAGCGCAATGCGGGTCGGCTCGCCCAGCGCGCGCCAATCCCACAAGCGACTCTAGGCTGGCTCGGGGAGCGGCTCTGTGCGCTGTCGCACACAACTGCGCGATCTCGCCGCAGCCTCGGGGCCCAGCAGTTGCTGGAGCTGCTCGCCACCGAGCACTTCCTGCGCCAGCAGGGCCTGCGCCAAGGCTTCGAGCTGAGCGCGCCGGGCCGCCAGCAACTGCTGGCAACGGGCTTGAGCCTGCTCCAGCAAGGCACGGGCTTCGTGCAACACGGCGGCCTGGATGTCCGGGCCCAGCAGCTCTTTGGGAACGCCGGCCACGCTGAGCAGGCCGAAGGTCTTGGAGAAGCCGAGCGAGCCCACCATGTTGATGGCCAGCTCGGAGGCACGCTTCAAGTCGTCTGACGCGCCGCTGGAGACGCTGCCCAGCACCAGCAACTCGGCCTCGCGCCCACCCAGCATCATCGCCAGACGGCCGCTCAGCTCGGCCTGCTGGTACAGCGGGTCTTCGGTGTCGCGGGTGATGTAAGTCACGCCAAGCGCCGGGCCACGCGGCTCGATGGTCACACGCTCGACCGCACCCACACCGAGTGCGTGAGCAACGAGTGCGTGGCCGGCCTCGTGATAGGCCAGGCGGGCGCGGGTGGCTTCGGTCAGCAAGGATTTGATGGCCGAGACCTCACCGCCCAGCTGATGGGTTTCGATCGCGCGCAAGAAGTGTTCGGAAGAGACCTTGGGCGCACCAGCTTCGGCCGCGGTGGAGGCCGCCTTGTTGACGGTGTTGGCGATCTCGGCCGGCGACATGCCCGCCGTCATGCGGGCAAGCAAGCCGGCGTCAGCGCTGCCGTCATGCGTCAGCTTGCCGATGTAGAACTCGAACAGGCGCTGGCGGTCTGGCAAGGTGGGCAAGCCCAGGCGAACCAGCATGTCGAAGCGGCCGGGGCGGCGCATGGCCTCGTCGATGTTGTTCTCGTGGTTGGTGGCCGCCACCACGACCACGTTGTCCATCGGCTCGAAGCCGTCCATCTCGACCAGCACGCGGTTGATGATGCGGTTGAGCTCCGACTCGGCCCCGCCGCCCTGGCCGCCCTGCGTGCGTTTGCCGATGCCATCGATCTCGTCGATGAACAGCACGCACGGCGCGTTCTTGCGCGCCAGCTTGAACAGGTCCTTGACCTTGCTCACCCCTGCGCCGTAGAACATGGCGGTGAAGTAGGAACCATCCACCGCAATGAAGTTGGCTTTGCTTTCGCCAGCCAGCGCCTTGGCGAGCAGGGTCTTGCCGGTGCCGGGTGGGCCCACCAGCAGCACGCCGCGCGGGGCCGAGGCGCCGAGCTTGGCGTAGTGCCCGGGGTCGTGCATGAAGGCCTTGACTCGGTTCAGCGCGGCCTTGGCTTCGTGGCTGCCGATGACGTCTTCAAACTGGGTCTCGGGCCGCAGCGCGAGCTTGGAGGCCGCACCGCCGATGCCGGTTTGCAGCTTGGCGGCCATCAACAGCACACCCACCAGCAGCACCACCAGCAGCAGCGGCGGCAGCAGCGCGTTGGCCGCGTCGAGCATGCGGCGATTGGTGGTGCGCGGGTCGATCTCGACGCTGACCAGGGCAAAGCCGGCTTCGGCGCTCTTGTCGCCCAAGCGGTCGAGTGCGGTGCCGGCACAGCCCATCGCCGTGCAACCGGGCACCCTCGAACTGGCCCTCTCACCGTTCTTCAGCGTGTACAGCACCAGGCCCGGGTGGGCACTGGCCAGGCCAACGGCCGACAGGCTGCCGGCGTCGAGCGCCTGGCGGAACTGCGAGACGTTCTGCTCCTTCGCCAGCCAGTCTTCGGGGGCCTGCTCGAACGCCTGCGCCTCGGGGCTCTTGCGGGCATCGGCCTCGTGCAGCGCCTGCAGGTAGAGCGCGGCCAGGCCCGACAGCAGCAGGGCCGAGGCCAGCAGCGCGAGCGCCACGCCTGGGTGGGCCCGGGCGCGCTTGAGAAGTTTTCTGAACGAATTCATGGGGGGCGGGGGGATGTGGCAGATGTCCCCCTCGTGAAACGATTTTCAGACCCGCGCGCAGCTGTGAAGCGTCAAGCAGGACGGCGAAAGCAGCTCTTATGTCGCGACGGCGGTGAGGGTGGAACGATGCCCACGCAGTCGACGTGTTTTTCGTCGGAGTTTTCCTTAGGCCACTCGAATCAAGCGATCCCACTGGGGTTGTGTTACGCGCGCGGCAGGCGAGACGCTTGCAACACGCTCGACTGCGATACCTCGACGGGGTTTTTGCGATTCGAAGCACCACGCCTATGCTCGCCACCCGCAAGTTGAGGGAACAGGTGATGGCGGCTCATGCATCACCGACATGACACTGAAACTTTCGGCAACTAGCCTGCGGCGCCAAACCTTCATGGAGTGACACATGCGCGATTCCGACCAGAACCCCGACGGCCAACGCCGCGACTTCCTTCGCCGGTCCCTGCTCACCGGCGGCTTGCTGTCGATCGGCGCTCCTGCCGCCTGGGCGCAGGGCCTGCCAGCCGTGCCTGCCAATCCCCTCGGCGAAGAAGGCTTGCAAAGAATCATGGCCGCCGGGAGTTTTGGCGAACTGCAGCCTCCCAATGCCGACGGCATTCGCCTGCCGGTGGGATTCAGGTCGCGGGTGGTGGCACGCAGCGGGTCGCGCGTGGGCACCAGCAGCTACACCTGGCACAGCGCGCCGGATGGTGGCGCCACCTTTGCCACCGCCAACGGGGGCTGGATCTACGTCTCCAACTCCGAGCGCAGCTCGCGCCAGGGCGGGGTGGGCGCGGTGGCGTTCAACTCGGCCGGGGCCATCACCAACGCGTACCGCATCTGCAGCAACACCACCCGCAACTGCGCCGGCGGACCCACCCCTTGGGGAACCTGGCTCACGTGTGAAGAAACCGACCGGGGCCGCGTGCTGGAATGCGACCCGACGGGCGTGAGGGCGCCCATCGTGCGCAATGCGCTGGGCTGGTTCGATCACGAGGCCGTGGCCGTGGACCGGACCACCGGCTACCTCTACCTCACCGAAGACAAGTCCGACGGGCGCCTGTATCGCTTCCTTCCGGCCCGCGCCGGCGACCTGAGCGCAGGCACGCTCGAGGTGGCGCGCCGCACCGGAACATCGGCGCCTTACCAGTTGCAGTGGTTGCGCGTTCCGACGCCCAACCCCAGCAGCACCGGCACCCGCACGCGCCGGCAAGTCAGCCAGAGCAGCAGCTTCAACGGCGGCGAGGGCATCTGGTTCCACAACGGCATGGTGTATTTCACGACCAAGGGCGACAACCGCGTCTGGGCGCTCAACACCAGCAACGACCGTCTCGACATCATTTATGACGACAACACCGCGCCCGACCCGATCTTGTCGGGGGTCGACAACGTGGTGGTCTCCAGCCGTGGCGACATCTACGTGGGAGAAGACGGCGGCAACATGCAGCTGGTCGTGATTTCGCCGGATCGGTCGGTCGCTCCGATCCTGAAAGTCGAAGGCCAGGACGACTCGGAGATCACCGGCCCGGCCTTCAGCCCGGACGGCTCGCGCTTGTACTTCAGCTCGCAGCGCGGTGGCAACGGAAGCGGCATCACCTACGAGGTGACGGGGCCGTTCTCGTCTCTTTGAGTCGCTGACGTGATCGGGCTCAGCGGAGCACGCGCTCGAGCCATTCGATGAAATGCGCCGTCACCTCGGCGCGGTTGGTTTCGTGGAGCACCTCATGGCGTGCGCCTTCGTAGATGCGCACCGTCACGTCGCTCAGGCCTGCGGACTGAAAGCGCTCGACCAGCGGGTTGAAGTAGGCGAGCTGGCGGTGGATCGCATCGGCATCGCCAACAAAGAGGTACAGCGGCAGGTGAGGCGGAATGCGACGCAGCGCCTCGGGCTGGGTGGTGCGCGCATACGCCGCATACATCGACTGGCGCGATTGCAGCTCGAGGCGAAAGCCGCACAGCGGGTCGGCGATATAGGTGTCGACCTCGGCCTCGTCGCGGCTCAGCCAGTCGTAGGGCGTGCGGCGAACAGCGGCGGGGGTGTTGGTGGTTTGCAGCTTCCAGGCCGAGTTGTTGCCAGCCTCGGCGAGGTCGAGCGCCACCGTGCCCGAGAGTGCCGCGCCACGCAGCCGGTGCGCATGGTCGAGCAGGTAGATCTTGGTGGCAAACGAGCCCATGCTGTGGCCGAGCAGGACGAGCGGCACACCGGGGTGGCGCGACTGCGCCAGGTCGCTGACCGCGCGCATGTCGTCCACCAGCCCGGGGAAGCCACGTGGCCCGAGCCGGCCCTTCTCGCCGCGGCGCAAGGCCTCCGGCCCATGGCCACGGTGTTCGTTGGCGAGCACCGCCACACCCACGGCGTTGAGCGCACTCGCCAGCGCGCGGTAGCGCCCCGCGTGCTCGCCCATGCCGTGCGCGACCTGCACCACGGCCCGCGCGGGCGCGGAGGGCAGCCACTCGAAGACCTCGATCGGATAGCCGTCGCTGGCGGGCAGGCGGTGGTGTGTCTCGTGGCGCATCACGCAACTCAAAGCAGGTGGCTCACCACCCACAGCCAGGCCGGCGCGGTGAGCGCGAAGGCGAAGGTCGACAGCGCAATCGCGGCGGTCGCCTCGCCCTCTTGCACTTCATAACGCTGCGCAAAGATCAGCGCGTTGTTGCCCACCGGCAGCGCCGCCGCCATCACCACCACCGACAGCGGCAGGCCGTTCAAGCCAAAGACCCAGTGACCCACCACCAGCACCACCGCCGGCAGCAGCACCAGCTTGAGCAGAGACAAGGTGACGGCGCCCTTCGCGGCCGCTTTCAAGCCGTATTGCGCGAGCGACAAGCCGATCAGCACCAGGCACATCGGCACCACCGCCTGGCCCAGCTGCAGCAGCATCTCGTCGACCACTGCGGGCGTGGGCGCGCCCAGCGCATTCCAGGCCAGGCCGGCGAGGATGGGCAGCACCACCGGGTGGACGATGGTCTTGCGCGCGGTGTCCATCAGCATGCGGCCGACGTGTGCATCGGCCTCGCCGAGGCGGGCC
The DNA here is from genome assembly GCF_031412075.1 of Rhizobacter sp. GTDB lineage: Bacteria > Pseudomonadota > Gammaproteobacteria > Burkholderiales > Burkholderiaceae_C > Rhizobacter. Next base: position 2,809 of record NZ_JANOCG010000651.1, on the reverse strand, counting down.
CGCTCGCGCGCCAGGTCCATCTCGACCAGGGCGGTGAGCACGGTGAGCAGCGTGAGCGCATGCAGGCTCACGATGGTGACGTGGATGGACAGGCCGGCCTCGCCAAACATCGCCAGCGCCATCGGGATGCCCAGCTGCACCGTGTTGCCGAAGGTGGCCGTGATGGCGCGCACGCTGGGTGCGGCAACCGGCAAGCCGCCACGGCGGCGCTGCCAGGCATACACGCTCAACATCAGCGCGACCACCGGCACAAAAAACGCCGCCAGCGTGCCCCAGGGCAGGGTGGCAAATTCAATGCGCGAGGTGGTGCGAAACAGCAGCGCCGGCACGAAGATGTAGAAGGCCGCATAGCCGAGCACCCGCGCCGGGTCGTTGGGGCCCAGCCAGCCCTTGCGGCCGACCACGTAGCCGATGACGACCACACCCATGATGGCCAGCAGCTTGAACAGGATGACGGAGAACATTCAGGGCAGGCGAGGCGGCAGCAGGCCCGCCTCGCGGGCGCGGCGGGTCAGGGGAAGTAGTAGTTGAAGTAGACGCCGCCGTGGCTGCCGTCGAGCGACGGCGCGTTGGGGTTGGGGCTGTTCTTGGCCTTGAACTTCTCCGACACGTAGCGCACCTTGATGCCGAATGACTTCAGTGGGAAGAACTCACCTTCGACCACCGTGCCCCAGGTGGGCTTGAAATCCACATCGGCGAGGAAGTTGCTCGCATAGCCGGTGGCGCGGAACTTGGCAGCCGAGGTGTAGCGTGCACCGCCACCCAGCCGGAACCAGTCGTTCATGCGGAAATGGCCCAGCAGTTCGACCGGGGTGCGCTCGAACTTGACGTCGCCGTTCGATGCGTTGGCCCGGTCAAAGTGGTAACTCACCACCGCCTGGGCCGACACCAGCGGCGTGAACTGAAGTTCGATGCCGCCGTTGAAGGCAATCAACCCGCCAGCGTGCACTTTCGCGTCGTCGTCGCTGTCGCGGTAGGTGACGGTGGCGAGGGTGTCGCCACCGAAGGTGAGGCCGCCTCCGATCAAACCACGCACCTGCACACCCTGTGCAAACGCTCCCCCCGCCATGGCCAGGCCGAGGGCGGCGCAGGCAATGCTCTTTTTCATACAAATCCCCTAGATGATGTGTTGGTTGAGACCTCGCGCGCGCCGTCTGATGAGACGCGTCGCGAAGCCTCGGGGATTGTGCCGCAGCCGCTTGCGCGGCCTTCTCTAAGCGGCCTTCTTCGCGGCCGCCTTCTTCGCCGCCGGCGCCTTGGCCGCACGCGGCTGGAATTCGAAGCTGACCTTGCCTTCTTTTTTGTCGAACGCCAGGAAGGCCTTGAACTTGCGCCGCGTCTTGTTGGAGACGAAGTTCTCCAGCAAGTCGGTCTTGCCGGTGGTGAGCAGCTTGCTCATCTGCTCGCGTGCCACTGGCTGCTGCAGGATGATCTTTCCGCTCTTGAAGTCGCAGGTGACGTTGGCACCGACGGCGTGTTCACACACATAGCTGCTGCCGTGTTCAAACACACGCCCCTGGTCCTTGGGGCAGGCCCCAAGCGACTCTTGCGCCGAGAAGTCGATGGGCTCGCCCGACTCGCCTTCTTTCTTGGCGTCTTCGCCGAAGTCGAATTCGAGCTTCCAGTTCTTGATCTCGTCGTCGAACACCAGCTTGAGCTCGGCCGTGAAGGGCCAACCCGCCTTGGAGCGAAAACCTTCGAGCGGGCCGATCTTCTTGTGGGCCAGAAACTCCTCGACCTCGGGCAGCTCGAAGCTGCGGCCACCGGGGATCTTGCCGATGGAGAAACCGCAGCCCTCGGCGTCACCCGTTTTGCCGCTGCAGGTGAAGCGGCGGTAGTTCTCTTTCACCACCCCGCCGCACTGCGGGCAGGGCGTCTTGAGCGTGGCGTAGTCGCCGGGGATGGTGTCGCGGTCGTATTCCTTGGCCTTGGCCACGATGCGCTGCGTCATGGCGGCGATCTCTGCCATGAAGGTCTCGCGGCTGAGCTTGCCCTTTTCCATCTCCGACAACTGGTACTCCCAGTTGCCGGTGAGCTCGGGCTTGGTCAGGTCTTCGACCCCCAGCCCGCGCAGCAGCGTGGTGAGCTGGAAGGCCTTGGCGGTGGGGACCAGCTCGCGGCCGTCGCGGTAGATGTACTTCTCCATCAGCAGGCCTTCGATGATGGCCGCGCGCGTGGCGGGCGTGCCCAGGCCCTTCTCCTGCATGGCCTCGCGGAACTCTTCGTCGTCGATCAGCTTGCCGGCACCTTCCATCGCGGAGAGCAGCGTGGCTTCGGTGTAACGCGCGGGTGGCTTGGTCTTGAGGCCGTTGGCGTCAGCGCTTTCGGTGCGCACCTTTTCGCCCTTCTCCACCGCGACCAGGTTGGCGTCGTCTTCCTGCGCTTCGCGGCCATACACCGCCAGCCAACCGGGCTTGACCATCACCTTGCCGTTGGTCTGAAAACTGTGGCCCGCCGCCACGCTGATGCGCGTGGTGACTTGAAACTCGGCCGGCGGAAAGAACACCGCCAGGAAGCGCTTGACCACCATGTCGTACAGCTTGGCCTCGATCTCGGTCAGGCTCTTGGGCGCCACCAAGGTCGGGATGATGGCGAAGTGGTCCGACACCTTGGCGTTGTCGAAGATGCGCTTGTTGGGCTTGACGTAGCCCTCCTTGATCGCTTTCTTCGCGTGCGTGGCCAAGGCCTTCAGCGGGCCGGGCATGTCTTCGGTGGCGATCATCTCCATGGTGTTCTTCACCACGGCCACATAGTCTTCGGGCAGGTGCTTGCTGTCGGTACGCGGGTAGGTCAGGGCCTTGTGCTTTTC
>NZ_JANOCG010000650.1:0-38506 GCF_031412075.1 Rhizobacter sp. | reverse complement strand
GCCATGTGCGACGGCGTGACCCAGGGCATGCCCGGCATGGAGCTGAGCCTCTTCTCGCGCGACAACATCGCCATGGGCACCGCCATCGCGCTCTCGCACGACGTGTTCGACGCGGCCTTGCTGCTCGGCGTGTGCGACAAGATCGTGCCCGGCCTGTTGATCGGCGCTTTGCACTTCGGTCACTTGCCGTGCGTGTTCGTGCCCGCGGGGCCGATGAGCAGCGGGCTGTCGAACAACGCCAAGTCGAAAGTGCGCGAGCAGTTTGCTCAAGGCCTGGTGGGCCGTGAGCACCTGCTCGAGGCCGAGTCGGCCGCGTACCACGGCCCAGGCACCTGCACCTTTTACGGCACGGCCAACAGCAACCAGATGCTGCTCGAAGCCATGGGCCTGCATGTGCCGGGCGCAGCGTTCATCCACCCGCATGCCGAGCTGCGCGAGCTGCTCACGCGCCGGGCGGTGCAGCAGGTGCTGGGCATCACCAAAGCCAAGCGCTTCACGCCGATCGGCCGGTTGGTCGACGAGCGGGTGATCGTCAATGCGATGGTGGCCTTGCTCGCCACCGGCGGCTCGACCAACCACCTCATCCACTGGGTGGCCGTGGCGCGCTCGGCCGGCATCCTCATCAACTGGACCGACTTCTCGGACCTCTCGCATGCCGTGCCGCTGCTGTCGCGGGTGTACCCCAACGGCAGCGCCGATGTGAACCAGTTTCAAGACGCCGGCGGGCCGGGCTTCGTGATCCGCGAACTGCTCGATGCGGGCTACATGCACGCCGACGTGGCGGCCGTGAGCGCCGGTGGCTTGCGTGACTACACGCAGGTGCCGCAGCGAGGCGAGGCCGGCCTGGTGTGGAAAGACCTGCCCGCACAAAGCGGCGACGACACCGTGGTGCGAGCCGCCGCAGCGCCCTTCAGTGAGAGCGGTGGCCTCAAGCTGTTGACCGGCAACCTCGGCCGCTCGGTCATCAAGGTGTCGGCCGTGCCAGAAGGCAGCCATGTGGTGGAAGCACCCGCGGTGGTCTTCAACGACCAGGAAGAGATGCTGGCCGCCTTCAAGGCCGGGCAGCTCGAGCGTGACCTGGTGGCCGTGGTGCGCTTCCAGGGTCCGCGCGCCAACGGCATGCCCGAGCTGCACCGCCTCACACCGCCGCTGGCGGTGCTGCAAGGCAAGGGCTTCAAGGTGGCGCTGGTGACCGATGGCCGCATGAGCGGCGCGTCGGGCAAGGTGCCGGCCGCCATCCACGTGAGCCCCGAGGTGCTGGCGAACGGGCCGCTGGGCAAGGTGCGCACGGGCGATGTGATTCGCCTCGACGCGGTCGCCGGCACCTTGAACGCCCTGGTCGACGAGGCCGTGTGGGCCGCGCGCGAGATCGGCGACATTCCCGCCGAACGCGCTCACGACAACTCACACGGCATCGGCCGCGAACTGTTTGGCGGCATGCGCCGCAATGTGCTCACCGCCGAAGAAGGCGCCATCACCTGGTTATGAATCTGATGAACCCACTTGAACTTGCATCCCATGGCCCGGTGATCCCGGTGATCGTGATCGAGCGCCTTGAAGACGCCGTGCCCTTGGCCCAAGCGCTTGTCGACGGCGGCGTGAAGGTGCTCGAGATCACGCTGCGCACGCCCATCGCGCTGAAGTGCATGGAGGCGATCGCTCGCGACGTGCCGGGCGCCATCGTCGGCGCCGGCACGGTGCGCAACGTGAGCGACGCGAAGGCGGCGCGCGATGCCGGTTGCCAGTTTGCCGTCAGCCCCGGCTACCTGAGCGAGGTGGGCCTGGCCTGCCGCGACATTGGCCTGCCGCTGCTGCCCGGCGTGGCCACCGGCAGCGAGGTGATGCAGGCGAACGCCGACGGCTACTTTTTCCTGAAGTTCTTTCCCGCCACGGCGGCGGGCGGCATCCCGATGCTGAAGGCGCTGGCGGGGCCGTTCCCCGACGTGGCGTTTTGCCCGACCGGCGGCATCACGCTCGAGACGGCGCCGCAGTTCCTCGCCTTGCCCAACGTCAAGGTGTGTGGCGGCTCGTGGCTCACACCAGCCGACGCGGTGGCCGGCAAAGACTGGGCACGCATCACAAAGCTCGCCCGCGAGGCCTCACGCCTGCGGGCCTGAGCCTCAGCTCACCAAGCGCCGACGTTCGGCATCGACAGCCACGGCTCGGCGGGCGCGAGCGCCTCGCCTTTTTGCAGCAGCTCGATCGAGATCTGGTCGGGTGAACGCACGAAAGCCATGCGGCCATCACGCGGCGGGCGGCTGATGGTCACGCCGTGCTCCATCAGGCGCTGGCAGTGGGCGTAGATGTTGTCGACCTGGTAGGCGAGGTGGCCGAAGTTGCGACCGCCGGTGTAGACCTCGGGCTCCCAGTTGTGGGTGAGCTCGACCTGCGCTTCGGTGTCGCCCGGCGCGGCCAGGAACACGAGCGTGAATCTCCCCTTGTCGTTGTCACGCCGCGAGAGCACTTGCAGGCCCAGCGCGTCGCGGTAGAACTTGAGTGACTGCTCGATGTCGGTGACTCGCACCATGGTGTGAAGGTATTTCATCGGGCCGATTCTAGGCATCCCGCTGCGTTCGGATTGAGCACCTCACTGCGTTCGCACTGAGCCTGTCGAAGTGCCTGCATCGAGTTGCACGCTGGCTTCGACAGGCTCAGCCCAAACGGAGCTTTGAGTCATTTCGTTGCCGGCATGTCCTGTGCTCGGAAAGTTGTCAAAAGATTGCATATGCAATGATTGTGAATACAATGATCCGTCCCGAACCAAAAACCAAACACCCGCCATGACCCAAGTCGCCCCTCGTGGCTGCACCAACCTCAAGCTGCGCCAGATCACCCGCCGCGTGAGCCGCCACTACGACGCCGTGGTGGCGCCAAGCGGCTTGAAGACCACGCAGTACTCGCTGCTGTCGCACATCGTCTCGATGGGGCCGGTGCGCCCCTCCGACCTGGCGGCCACCATGAACCTCGACAACTCCACGCTCACGCGCAACCTGCAGCCGCTGGTGGTGCAAGGCTGGGTCGAGCTGGGCGCGGGTGTGGATGCGCGCAGCCGGCTTGTCTCCATCACCGAAGCCGGCCGAGCCAAGCGTGCCGAGGCGCAGCGTTTGTGGAAGCAGGCGCAGGTGGCGCTGAACCAGCAACTGGGCATCGAGCGTGTGGCGCGCCTGCATGCCTTGCTCGATGAGTGCATGTCGCTGATGGACAGCGGCGACGAAGGAGCGTCCGATGAGTAGCCCCTTGATCCCGAAGCGCCAGATGGCGGTGTGGCTTGTGCTGTTGGCGGCGGCCGGCACCTTCTCGCTGACCATGGGGGCGCGTCAGTCGATGGGCCTCTTCTTGAACACGCTCAACACCCACACCGGCCTGGGGCTCGCGAGCATCAGCCTGGCGTTTGCGTTCGGCCAACTGTGGTGGGGGCTGACGCAGCCCTTCGCCGGCATGGTGGCCGACCGTGTGGGCGCGGGCCGGGTGCTGGTGCTCGGGGTGGTACTGGTGGCGGTGGGCACGGCGCTCGTGCCCTTCATGACGACGACCTGGGGTTTGATCTTCGCCATCGGCATCTTGTCGGCCGGTGGTGCCGGCATGGCCGGGCCGGCCGTGTTGATGGCGGCGACCACGCGGCTCATTCCGATCGAAAAACGCGGCATGGCCACCGGCATCGTGAACGCAGGCGGCTCGTTCGGCCAGTTCGTATTTGCGCCGATCGCGCAAGGCATCACGGCAGCAGCCGGTTGGGTGGTGGCGCTGCAAAGCCTCGCGTTGTTCAGCCTGCTCGCCTTGCCGGCTGCGTGGGTGTTGCGTGGCAACTCCAAGCACGTGGGGCCGGTGAGTGCCGGCGCGCCCAAGATCGAAACCACGCGCGAGGCCATCGCACGTGCGGTGCGTGACCCGAGCTACCGCTTGTTGTGCGCGGGCTTCTTCGTTTGCGGTTTCCACGTGGCCTTCATCGCGACCCACCTGCCCGGGGTGGTGGCCTCGTGCGGCTTGCCGCCTTCACTGGGCGCGTGGGCGCTCGGCACGGTGGGTTTGTTCAACATCGTGGGCAGCGTGGCGATGGGTTGGGCGGTGTCATTCCAGGGCGGACGCTGGCGCATGAAGTCGCTGCTGTCGCTGGTGTATGCCACGCGGGCGGTGGCGGTGCTGCTGTTCCTGATCGCGCCCAAGACCGAAACGACCTTTCTGATCTTTGCCGCCGTGATCGGCGTGAGCTACCTGTCCACTGTGCCGCCCACGGCGGGTCTGGTGGCCAAGTTCTTCGGGCCGGCGCACATGGCCACGCTCTTCGGGCTGGTGATGCTGGCGCATCAGATCGGTGGCTTTCTCGGCGCCTACCTGGGTGGCAAGGCCTTCGAATGGACCGGCAGCTACAACTGGATGTGGTACGCCGACATCGTGTTGGCCGTGGGTGCGGCGCTGATCCACCTGCCGATCCGTGAGGAAACAAAGCCGCGCGCAATGGCCGCAGCGGCCTAAGCGCCCACGCCCGACAGCACCAACACCCCGAGCACCACAAACACCGCCGCCGCGATGCGGTGCACCCATTGGATCGGCACCAGCTTCACCGCCCGCTCGCCGAACAGCACGGCCGGCACGTTGGCGAGCATCATGCCGAGCGTGGTGCCGGCCGTGACCCACAGCAGCGACTTGAACTGCGCGGCCAGCATCACGGTGGCGATCTGGGTCTTGTCGCCCATCTCGGCGAGGAAGAACGCCACCACCGTCACACCAAACACGCCCCATCGGCCGGCACTTGCCGTCTCGCCTTTGTCCACCGAGTCGGGGATCAGCATCCACACCGCCACCGCCAGGAACGACAGGCCCAAACCCCAGCGCAGCCACTGCGGGTTGATCAAGCTTTGCAGCCACTCGCCCAGCGCTGCGGCGGCCGCGTGATTGGTCAGGGTCGCCACCAGGATGCCGAGGATGATGGGCATCGGCTTGCGGTAGCGCGCGGCCAGCAGCAAGGCCAGCAGCTGCGTCTTGTCGCCGATCTCGCCGAGCGCAACAACGCCGGTGGAAACCCAGAACGCCTCGAAGCCAGTCGTCACGTGGTGGGCACGGTGTAGTTGAGCGTGAGGCGCCCGCCGTCCACATAGATGATCTCGCCCGTCATGTAGCTCGAGGCGCTGCTGAGCAGGAACGCGCACACGTCGGCGATCTCTTCGGGCGCGCCCAGGCGCTTCATCGGCGTGCGGCTCATGATGCGGGCGCGCGCTTCGTCGCTGCCGAGCACGGCGTTCTTCGCGAGCTCTGTGGCGATGGTGCCGGGCGCCACCGCGTTGACACGAATGCCGTGGTCAGCGAGCGAGAGCGCCATCACCCGCGTGAGCTGGTTGATGCCGCCCTTGCTGACGTTGTAGCTGGCGATGCTCGGGATGGCCATCACGCCGTTGACCGAGCTCATGTTGACGATGGCGCCACTGCCGTGCTTCGCCATCTCGCGCGCCACCGCCTGGGCCACGAGGAAGGAGCCTTTGAGGTTGACGTCGATCACCGCGTCCCAATCGGCCTCGGTGATGTCGAGAAAGTTGGCGGCCTTGAAGATGCCGGCGTTGTTGACCAGGCCGTCGATGTGGCCGAAGGCTCGCACCGTGTTGGCGGTCGCGGCATCGACCTCGCTCTTGAGAGCGACGTTGCAGTGTTGATAGACCACCCGCCGGCCCCGGTCGGTGAGCGACTGGGCGAGCGCCTGGCCGCGCGCATCGTCCACATCCCACAGCGCGACCGCGGCGCCGTCTTGTGACAGCCGCTCGGCGCAGGCTGCGCCGATGCCCTGGGCCGCGCCGGTGACCACGACCACGCGGCCGTGCAGGTTGAATTGAACGGTGTCGTTGTTCATTTGGTTTTGCCTCCATCCAGCCAGACCGCGAGACCTTGGGCGTTGAGTTCGATGTCGCTGGCGAGCAGCGCCAGAGATTCGTCGTCGGCGAGCGTGCAGCCGTGCTCACGAGTGCGGCGCAAGTAAATGTCGCGCAGGCCTTGGCGCAGTTTGTCGTGGCGGGCATCGGTGTCGCGCAGCGGCTCGGCCAGGGCCACCAGCTCGTCGATCTGCGTGAGCATCATCGCGCCCAGCGCCGGCACACTTTCGACGCAACCGTAGTGCGTGAGGTACATGCGCTCGGGGTCATACGACAGCATGCGCCGCACCGATTGGCGCAACGGCTCGGGGTCGAACTGCACCGGCGTGGTGGTGGGCAGCAGCCATGCGCCGCGCGCGGTGTCGAACTCGCGGTAGCTCAGGCCGAAGGTGTCGCCGGTGAAAAAGCCGCGGCTGCGGGCGTCCCAGATGCAGTGGTGATGGCGCGCGTGGCCGGGGGTGTCGAGCAGTTGCAAAGCTCGGCCGGCCAAGTGAACCGTGAGGCCATCGCTGCTGGTGACGACACGCTGCGCCGCGATGCCGGGCACCTCGCCATACGAGCGCGCCACTTCCTCGTCACCGTAGACGGCGCGTGCACCGGCCAGCAGCGCAGTGGGGTCGACCATGTGCCGCTCTCCCCGTGGGTGCACCAGCAGGCGGGCGTGGGGCAGGGCTTGCATCAGGGCACCAGCCCCACCGGCGTGGTCGAGGTGCACGTGGGTCACGATGACCCAGTCGACAGCTTCAACAGTCAAGCCGAGCGCGGCCAGGCTGGCGAGCAGGCGCGGCACGCTGTGGGTGGTGCCGGTGTCGATGAACGCGGCGCGGCCGTCTTCCACCATCAGGTAGGCCGCGTCGAATCGGGGCCGGTGAAAGCCGGTGTCGATGACGTGGATGCCATCGGCCAGGGCTTGCACAAAGGGCGGGTGGGGCGTGTGGGAGGCAGGCATGTTTCATTCTAGGAGGCGCCTGGAAAGACCCCCGCTACACTGCCCGCCATGAACATCGACGAGCTTCTGACGCCGATCTCCGAGTCGGCCCCCTGCGGTGAAGACATGTCGTTTTCGACCGAGTTCGACGCCCTCGCCGAGCTGCGCCGCGAAGACGATCCCACGCTCGACCAGGGCGAGTGGGTCACCGCGCTCAAGACGGCCGATTGGGCCGGTGCCAAGGCCCGCTGCGCCGAGCTGCTGGCCCAGCGCTCCAAAGACCTGCGCCTCGCCATGTGGTGGGCTGAAGCCGCCACGCTGACCGAGGGTTATGTGGGCATGCAACAAGGCATCACCTTGTGCGGTCGGTTGTGCGAGCAGTATTGGGACGGCCTCTACCCCGAAGCCGAAGGCGGCGACATGGATCAGCGCATCGGCAACATCGGCTGGTTTGTCAGCCGCCTGGTGTCGCTGTCCACCACCGCCCCGGTGACCCGTGGCCGCAGCGGCGCCTATTCGTTGCAGCAGATGCAGATGGCCCGCTCGCTGCAGGCCACGCTGGAGCGCTCGCCCGACAAGGCCGCCCAGCTGGCCCCTGAAGCGCTGACGCTGGACAAGTTCAACCGCGCGCTGCGCGAAACCCCCAAGGACGATCTGCGCCAGACCCTGGCCCTGATCGAGGGTTGCCAACAGGCGCTGAGCGAATGGCAGACCGCGGTTGACGCCAAGCTGGGTGCCGAGGGCCCGAGTTTTGTGCCCGCGCGTGAAGCCTTGGCCTCCGCGCTCCACGAGGCGCAGCGACTGGCGCGAGAAGTGGGCGCGTTGTCGGGTCCGGCGGCCGTGGCTGATGCAGTCGGCGGCACTGCCGGCGCGCGTGCTGAATCTGACCCAGCGCGTTCAGCAGGCGGCCCGCTGCGCTCGCGTGAGCAGGCGCTCGGGCAATTGCGTGAAGTTGCGGCCTTCTTCCGTGCGACCGAGCCGCACAGCCCGGTGGCTTACCTGGCCGACAAGGCCGTGCATTGGGGCGAGATGCCCTTGCACCTGTGGTTGCGTGCGGTGGTCAAGGACGGTGCCGCATTGGCCCACCTCGAAGAGCTGCTGGGACTCGAAGCCCCGCAAGACGGTTCGTCCGGCTGAGGCACGCAGGCCCCGGCCTCACTGGCCGAGACGGAACTCGATGCGCCGGTTGCGCGCGCGCCCGTCTGGGGTGTCATTGCCCGCCACCGGCCTGTCGGGCCCGGAGCCCGAGGTGGTGATGAGCGACGGCGGGAAGCCCTTGTTCGCCAGGTAGCTGCGCACCGCATCGGCCCGCGCCAGCGAGAGCACGACATTGGTGTCGCGCGCCCCTTGTGAATCGGTGTGGCCGATGACCTCGACCGGCCGGTTGCCCAGCTTCACCAGCGTGGCCGCCATTTCGTCGAGGATGGCGCGGCCGGCCGGTCGCAGCACGCTGCTGCCGGGCTCGAACTCGATGATGCGGTTGGCCAGCGTCGCATCGAGCACGGTCTGCTCTTGCGCGGCCACACGCAGTGCATTGCGCACCGCGTAGGTCGGGTTGAGCGAGGTGGCCATGTCGGCGGCGAGCTGTTGGCGCTGCGCTTCGTTCGCGACCTCACCCTTCAGCTCGATGTTGTTGCCATTGATGTGGAGCTGCCCACGCGACACCTGCTTGAGCTGCGGCGACACCAGCTTTTGCACATACGCGCTCCAGTTGGGCGGCGCCACCACCGGGCCCACGCCGAGCTGATCGACCACACGTTCGGCGCCGTAGACCTCGCGCACCTTGGCGAGGATGGCGTTGCGCGTGGCTTCATCGGGCACGGTGCCGGCCACCACCACCTGGTTGGGCGTGGCCGCGGCCGTTTGTGCCACCGCAGGCGCCAGGGTCAGACAGAGCAGGGCGGGCAGCAGCCCTTTCATCCACAACGGCATCGTCATTCCCCCAGAAAGGTTTCGCGGAACAGGTCGACCGCGGCTGCGAGCGACAGCGAAGGGTCGCGCAGGTGGTTGGAGAGCTTGCGCAAGCCGTAGTCGGAGCCGATCCAGTCTTCGACCCACTCGGCTTCGGTCACGGCCACGTTGTCGGCGCGGCAGATTTCGGGGTCGATCACCGAGCGCAGCGTGGCCGGCGAGGCGCCGTGAAAGCCGATCACCAGCACCGGCTGCATGCCGTGCGAGGTGACGAAGATGGCGGTTTCGGCCGGGGTGCGCTTGAAAAAGCGCGTGACCAGGTCGACCCACAGCGTGAGCACATGCGTCAGCTGCATCGGGTCGCGTGGCAGCGGCAGCATCAGGCCCTTGTTCAGCTCGGCATGGCCTTGCGACAACACGGGCTGCAGCAGCAGGCCAAGCGCCAGCGCCGTCTGGCGGAAGGAGATGGCCTCGCCCGGTGGCGACACCGCGGCCTCGAAACGATCAAGCGTGAGCAGCTGCGCGAAGTTCTTGTAGCCCTCGAGCAAGGCCTCGCGGCTGGTGTCCAGCTCGACGGGCTGCGCGGTGAGTTGCTCCTGCACCTGCGCGAAGTCTTCGGCCTTCAAGGCCTGGCGCACCTGGGCGTCGAAACGGCCCCAGACGGGGCTCAGCGCCTGCGGGCTGTAGGGCAGGAAGGCGACCGGGTCGGCGACCTCGAACGAAGCCGCCATCACGAATGGGAACCTGCGGCCCGAGGCGTCCTGGCTGGCCGCCATGTGGCCCACCAGGCCAGCGTTGCTCTGCGCGCCGAGGATGGCAAAGTGCACCGGCGCGGCCGCGTCGTAGACGATCTTCCAGCGCACTTCTTCGGCCAGCAGCTCCATGGTCTGCGACATCCACTGGTCGATGCTGTGGATCAGCGCCGAGCCCGCCGCGCTGCGCACGAAGTCACCGCGCGAGGGCAGCTTGCCGAAGTAAAGCGCTTGCGCCACCACGTCGCTCATGGACGGCTCCCCGAGGCGGCCGGCGCCACGGCAACCGCACCGACCACGACCGCCGGCAACTGCACACCCTTGAGGCCGCCCGAGGCGCTGGGGGTGTCGGGTGCGTTGGGCGAGTTGGGCGAGCCCACGTTGGGGCTGGAGATCAGGCGCAGTTGCACGGTGACGGCCAGCGGGCCGTTGGGCCAGGTCAGCTCGAAGGTGCTGCTGTCGATGCGGCGGCGCTTGGCCTTGCTGATCATCTTCTCGAGCCCGTAACCGCCGGGCTCGTTGAGGAACTCGATGGCGCGGCCATCGGTGGTCAGGCCGCTGATGCGCACGCCCGGCGCGCCCTGGCCCGGCCAGACGAAGTTGGTCCAGGCGGCCACGGCATTGCGGTAGCGCAGTTGTTGGCCGTCGACCTCGATGGTGTACTCCGACAAGCCCGGCACCGGTGTGGGCAGCATCTGGAAGTTGGTCTGCTGTTCGTTGCCGGCTGCCGCGCCACCACCACCGCCGGCCGCACCGCCGCCTGCGCCGCCCTGGCCTGAAATGGGTGCGACCCACGCCGGGAAACCCGATGCGAACTCGGGCCGCAGGCGCAGGCCGAGGTCGGCCCAGGTGCGCGGGGTGACGACGTCGCCACGGCGCACCACCAGCGCGCCGAGCGCCTCGCCGCTGAACTTGGCCACGCTGCCCTCGGGGCCGAACATCTTGGCCATCTCACCGGCCGTGGCTTCCAGGCGTGAGGCCTTGTCGAACGGGTATTTGCCCGACAGCGTGCGCTGGAAGGGGTCGTAGACCTGGGCTGTCCAGATGCGGTTGATCTCGGTTTCGGCGGCCGGCACGATGACCGCAAACGACTGGATCAGCGGGCGCACGAGGATAGGCCGCAGCGTGGCCTTGGCCGCTTCGGTCTGGCCGTTGAGCATCTGCTCTTCGACCAGCTTGAGCGCGTCGCTCAGCTCGGAGTTGCCTTCCAGCGTTTGAAGCATCAGCTGGCGGCTGGCCGGGCCGTTGTCGCCCTGGTTCTTGATCTGGTTGAAGCGCGTGCGGATCTTGGAGAGCGAGGTCAGGTAGTTGCGCAGCAGCGTGGGGCCGTTGTCGCGAGGCACCATCAGGCGCGTGAGGCCGGCGAACTCTTTGCCGATCGGGCCCATTGGAATGGCTGCCTGCCCGGTGGACAGGTCGAGTTTGACCTCGACCGGCCCTGGCGCCATGCGCAGGATCGATGACTTGAACCAGGCGATGAAGCCCTTTTGACCCTTGGCCAGCTTGTCGTTCAAGATGCCGGGGTTGTCCCATGATGTCTGGTCATACAGCGCCTGGATCAGCTTGCCCACTGGCGAGGCCGCCGGGTCGCCCAGGCGGTTCATGCGCGCGACGGCCTGCTCGAAGTTGGCGAACTCCTTGACGCTCACGCCTTGCAGGAACTTCTGCCACTCCTGCACGTACTCGGTCTTGTAGAGCTGCACCAGCGCCTTGCGGATCTGCTCGGGGCTGCCCTCGAGCGTGAGGTCGTCTTGCGTCGCGGTCTTGAGCACCCAGTCGTCGGCCTTGCTCTCCTTGGTGGAGGCTTCCTTGAAGGCGTCGTCAACGAAACCGTCCCACGCTTCGCGCGTGAAAGCGCCCGAGATGGCGTAGCTGCCGGCGACGATGTCTTTGTCGGCATCTTCCACCAGGCGCGCCACCGTCATCGGCGGGAAGCGTGTGGCCGCGCGCGCCTTGATCTCGGCATACACCCGCTCACGTGCCGGCATGCCCTTGACGACTCGGCGCAGGTTTTCGCGGGTGGTGTCGAGCAGGGCCAGGTTGGTTTGTGTGGTCGGGAAATCGGGTGCCGACACCTGCGTGAGCGCAAACGACAAGATGCGTTCGGCCGAGCGGATCAGCTGCTCGCGCGGCATCGAGCCGCGGTTGGCTTCGAGCCAGCCGCGCCAGAAGCGCGTGAGCTGGTCGCCCATGTGGCCGGTCTCCACCCGGCTGCGGTCGCCCAGCATGATGTAGGTCTTGAGCGCGTTGTAGGCGTCGGAAACATTGTTGACCGACGCCGCCGAATACACGCCCATCGGCTCGGGGCTGGCGGTGGTGCTGGTCTTGGCGGGTGTGGGGCTGCCGTCGGCGGCGCGCGTCAGCGGCTGCAACTGGGCGGCGTTGCTGTTCACCTCGCTGAGGTAGCTGGCGATCGCGGCGGCGGTGGGCTTGAGCATCACCTCTTGCAAGCCGGCGAGGTAGGTGGCGCGCAGCTTTTGTTCGATGGCCTCACCTTGGTAGAGCCCGAGGGTCAGAGACCAGGGGCGCTCTTCGCGGTAACGCTGCAACTGGTCGACACGGTCTTGCACGATTTCCAGCGCTTCGAGGCGCGAGGCGAGGTCGATGCGGCCTTCTTGCAGCTTGATCGCCTTGTTGAGATCCGCCTGCACGTTGGCCACCAACTGGCGGTTGCCCACATACGACCAGGTCCAGCCGGCGAGCATGGCGCCCAAGAGCAGCGCACCGCCGAAGAAGGCGGCATAACGCCAGCGCAGCTTGCTGCGGCTGGTGTACTGCTGCACCAGGTTGCGATCGGCGAACACGACTTTGGAGAACAGGTCGCGCAGGAAGAAGCCGTTCTGTGCGACCACCGCCGCGGTGGGCGCCGAGCCGACTGCGGGTGTGAGCCCGAAGCGCTCGGCCACACGCTGGCTGGCACGGCCGGTCGACTGGCCTTCTTGTACCGCGCTCGTGAAATAGAAGCCGCGGAAGATCGGGCGGAACTGGTACGGGTTGTCTTCGAACAGCGTGGTGATGAAGGTGCGCAGCGGCGCCTTCAGTGCGGTGAATTCGAGAGGGAAGGTCAGCACGCCGGGCGGCAGCTTCTCGCCCCGGTGCATTGACATGCGGGTGATCGAGGCTTCTTTCAGGCCGTCGTTCAGCTCGTCGAAGTGGCGGTCGAAGCTCGCCACCACGTCGGCTTTGGCCGCGGGGTCGTAGGGCAGGGTGGCGCCCCACACACGCTCGCGTTCGTCGCGGTCACGGTCTTCGAAAAATTCGGCAAAGCCGGAGATGAGGTCGGCCTTGGTGAACACCACATAGACCGGCGCAAACACCTCGAGTTTTTCGGTCAGCTCTTGCACACGCTGGCGCAACTGCTTGGCCAGCGTGATGGCGAACTCGGGGCGGTTGGCCGACAGCTCGGCCAGGCTGGCCGCGATGATCACGCCATTGAGTGGCGCCTTGGGCCGGTTGCGCTTGAGCAGCGAAAGAAAGCCGAGCCACTCGTCGCGGTCTTCTTCATGCACCGAGTAGCGGCCAGCGGTGTCGAGCAAGATGCCTTCGGTGGTGAAGAACCAGTCGCAGTTGCGTGTGCCGCCGATGCCCTGGATCACCGACGAGGTCTTGTCGGAAAACGGAAAGTTGAGCCCCGAGCGAACCACCGCCGTGCTCTTGCCGGCCGCGGGGTTGCCGATCACCGCGTACCAGGGCAGGTCGTACAGGGCGGCCGAGCCCGAGGTGAGGCCGAGCTTGGAGGTCTTGATGGTCTTGACGGCCTCTTGCATGCGCTCGCGCACGGCCACCATCTCGGCGCGGCTCTCCTTGTTGGGGGCGCTCTTGATGGCGCGCTCGGCCTCGGCGTCCATCGCCGATTCGAGCTTTTGCGCGGCCTGGTTGGCCTTCCAGCGGCGCAGCGCCCAGACGATGAACCACACGCCGAGCAGCGTCACCAGGATGGCCACCGCCCAGATGGCGCCGACCTTGAGTGTGTCGGCGCCGAGGAAGAGCAGCGCCGCGAGCGCCAGCAGGCCGATCACGGCGAGCGTGCGCGTGTCGAGAAGAAACTGCCAGATTCTTTGCATGGGAAGAGATGTCCGTTCGGTATTTTCAGGCCGCCGGCGCGAGCGCGGCGGCGGTGACCTCGGGGGGCGCAACAAGCGGTGTCAGCATCACCGCAAAGCGCTCGAAGGCAGGGAAGGCGCCCAGCACCAGGGCTGGCTTTTGGGACTCTTGCACCTGTCCCGCCGTGAGGGCGACGCAGGTGAGCAGGCGGGCCACACCCAGGTCGCCGCAGCCCACGCCCAGGCGCAAGGCCTGCTCGCTGGTGTCGAGGTGGGGCAGCAGCTCTTGCAGGGTTTCGTAGACCTCGCTGGTGCGTGAGGCGCGGTGGTCGGCATCGGAGGTCATGTGTTCCACCTGCGCCGGCTCGCAGCCGCTCGCCTTGATGGCGTCGGTGGCCGTTTGCAGCAGGGTCTGCGGGCCCACGCGGCCCGAGGCGTCGGCTGACTTGTCGCGGCGCATCAGGTTGGCGCGGTACAGCTTGGCCTGCGCCGGTTCGGCGGCAGGCAACTCGGGCCAGGCGGCAGACGCGAGCAGCACGCTGGCCGCCGCTTCGCCGGGCACCCGCCCGCGTTGGTTGTTGCCGGTGAAGAGCTCTTTCGCAGAGGCCAGGGTGTGGGTGTCGTTCTCGCTCACCAGGCTATCGGCCGCCAGGGCCCACAGCAGGCCCGGCGCCTTGTCGCGTTGCCATTGCATCAACTGCTGGTCCATCAGCAGCCAGAAGGCCTCGGCGCTGGCGACCGGGTGCACGTGCAATTGCACTGCAGGGCGAACACTGTTCGCCATGGCGCGCGACTGGCCGGCGGCTTTCAGACCGGCTTCGATGTAGGTGTCGAACAACTGCTCCAGCCAGGCACCGGCGGCTTGCTGTGACTGCACCGACCAGCGCGCGGGAATGGCCACGCGGATGGCCACGGTGGGCGGCAAGGTCGGGGCCGCGGGCTGGGTTCGTGCGGACGGTGGCGGCGCGGCGAGTGCGGGCCATTGCGCTTCGAGCGCTTCGTTCATCGAGCCTGCAGTCGCTTCCAGCAGCGTGAGTGCGCGCAGCACTTCGGCTGGCGCTTCGTAGCCGGCCCACGCGTCGGGCTTGACCTTGGCCAAGGTGCTCACCGTCTCGGCCAAGGCATCGGCCAGCGCGTCGGTCGAGAGCTCGGGCATGGGCGCGGTGAAGACGGCGATGCCGTCGTCGTCTTTGAGTTGCGAATCGAGGTCGGGCTTGCACTCGCCCGATGCGATGCTCGTTTGTGCAGCGCTCCACTGGCTGCCGGCTCGCAACTGTGTGGTGCTGGCCAAGACCTTGACGTGCGCACTGCGCTCGTTGGCCGCTGTGTTGGTGGCAGCTGCGGGTTGGGCTGATGTTGCCGATGGCGCAGCGACTGCCACAGCCGGTGCGGCCGCGTAGCTGCGCAAACGTTTGACGGCCCACAGCGTCATCACCAGGCCGGCTGTGAGCACCAGCGGCAGCACGCCGAGGTAGAGCGTGAGGTCGGTGGCGCTCGGGTCGACTTGCGCCGACTGCCAGCGCCACAGGGTGGTCAACCACACGAGCGCGGTGATCACCAGCAGCAGCGCGAGGATCTTCCAGACTTTGGCCATGGGTTCGGGCAGCGGGCGCGCAACGCGCCGTCAGACAAGCAGGCGGCGCGTCGACAAGACGGCGCCGGAGGAGAAATCAGAGAGGTGTGGTCAGCAGGCGTCGGTGCTGACCGACTGCGACGAGAGCAGGGTGGCGCCACAAGCGGTTTTGTCGCCATGCCGTGCGGCGGCCTTGCCGTCGATGACCATGGTCAGGTCGCCGCTGACGATCTGGGTCGTGCCGCCATGGCCTTTCTTCGGGCAGGTGACCTTGTCTCCGACACGGGCCAGGCGCTTGCCATGTGTGTCGGTCACACCCGAGGCTTCAATGACCTCGCCGCCATGGTCTGTCTTGTCGCCCAACACGATGAACGGACGTCCCATTTCTCCCACTCCCTATGCCAAATTTTCGGCGTGCACACCACGCGAATCAGAGTGATCGAGTCTAACGGCTGAGGCCTGTGTGTCAGCCCCCCACCTTCGGGCGAGACGCAACGGGTTTTCTCAGCTCCACATGGCCCAGATCGGCGTTCTGCCAGCGCCCGCCCCAGGTCAGGCCGACACGTTGTGCAACCTCTCCGTACAACTCGTAACCCTTCGCTGCCCACGGGTCGCGCTCGCTGATGACGAGTTTGCCCGCGCGCATGAACGCGCTGTCGGCGGCGAGGCCGTGCTGGTGGTAGCTCTGCCAGGCGACGGCGTTGGTCACGTGTGCGCCCAGGCTGGCCAACTGGTTCTGGCGCTCGGGGCTGCGGTAGCCCTCGAGCAGCGCCATCTCGTAGCCGTGTTCATCGCGCATCAGGCGATAGGCGAGCAGCAGGCGTTGGCGAAAGTCGGCATCGAGCAAGTCCCAACGGCGGTCGGCGCTGGCGAGTTGCGGCCGGATCTGTTGCACCTCGGCGGTGGTGAAGACCTCGGGCGGCAGCGGCGGCGGCGGCACCAGTTGTTCACCTTGCAGCAGTGCGGCGACGACGCTGTCGGGTTGAGCGCTCGAGGTGTCATCGTAAGCATCCAACGTGTGCCACCCCCTCAACAAAAACACGAGCAAGGGTGGCAGCGCCAAGACCGCGACCGCCGCCGTGACGACCGCCCAGTGCCGCTGCAACCAGCGCTTGCCGCCCACGGCCGCATGGCCCGCTTGGGCGAGGCTTTGTCGCGCGTTCTGGCTGGCGACCTGCTGCGCGTTTTGGCGTGCACCTGCCAGCCGTTGCCCCGCGCGCACGATGCGCGCGGCCACCTGCTCGCGAAACGCTGGAAGCAAAAGCAGGGCCGCCAGTACACAGGCCAGCACGAAGTACGCCACGATGGCAATCCACATCATCTTGTAAGCAAGGTTTACCAGCCCCCCATCGGGGCGTTGTCGCCCGCGAGGGGCTCTCTAGAATCGGTGGGTGCTTGCGCATCCCGCGCGCCTTGCCGACCCCGGGGCGGCTTTCACATCCAGTGCCATGAACCAGCCGCAGAATCCTGTCCCGCCCCGTGGCGCCCGCCCTCAACTGTTCAAAGAACCGTCTGCCAAGTCAGCCGCATCGAGGTCGAAGCACCATGCCGACTTCGGGCCGAGCATCTTAGCCACGATCGACGGCAAACAAGCGCGGTTTGCCACACCGCGCGGTCACATCTCGGCCAAGCGCGTGATGCTGATGGGCGTGTTGGCCCTGGTGATTGCTGCGGCCTACGTGGGCGTGAAGTTCAATGCGTCGCGTCAGGCTGCCGGGCCGGGTGCGACCTCGACGCCTGTGTTGCCCGTGTCTGCTGTTCCCACAGCGGCTGTTGCGTTGAAGGTCAACGAAGCAACGGCATCGGCTCCCTCGGCGACAGCAGCGCAAGGGGCGGCGGCCATTGAAACGGTGGCGCAACCCGCCGCGCCCGCGTCACAGACGGCCAGCTCCGCCGCAAACGTGGCGGCCAGCCTCAACAACATTCAGCTCGCGCTCAACATTTCTGAACCTGCTTCCGCCAAGAAAGACGGCAAGGCGGCGGGCAAGGAGCCTTCGGTGACTTACCGCGGTGCGGCGCCGGCCTCCCCCAGCACGAACAAGCCCGCCTCCAAGGGCGCACCAGCGCCCGACACTGCCGCCGATGCCGACCTGTTGGCCGCCATGCTGCCCCACCTGAAGCGCACTACGGCCTTGCCTACCAGCCCCGACTACGCGAAGCGCTGCGGCAAGATGACCGGCGACGCGGCGCTGGATTGCAGGGCGAAGTTTTGCGATGGGCGGGAGGGGGCGGATGCGGCCTGCCCGGTGGCTACATTGCCTGCATCACGCTGAAGAGCGAGCAAGTAGCTCTCTCAGCGCGCTGCGTCAAAGCTCGATAACTCGCGAGCGAGGTTGGCGCGGGCCGATGCCTCCCACAGCTCCGTAAGGGCGGGTGTTTTGAAGATGGTGTCGCGCAATAGGAAGTTCTTCAACACCTGGCTGCGGCCCTGCTCGTAGACAACGTCGGGCACCCATTTGAATTCACGTTGAATCGCCGCTCTGTAGCTGTCGTAGGCTTGTTCGCTGGCGCCGAGAATGGACAGATCCAGATCGAGAAACAGCAAGGTGTCGGCGTCCGGCACTGGAAGGTTGTGGTGCTGGGTGGCGAGGATCATTGCGGTCACCTTGCCCAACTTGGGTGCTGTCCAGCCGATTTTTTCAAGCTCGGCATGCGCCAGCTCTGCGGATCTCAACTCGTTGTCGTTGCGTCGGGTGTCGTAGATGGCGTCGTGGTAGCAGATGGCGGCGGTGATCGCAACCGGATCGCTCGCAAGCCCTTGGTGAGCTCCAAGGTTCGAGAACAGCGCATGCAGGTGATCTACCGTGTGGTAGTGACGATGGGGTTCGCTGTACCGGGAGACAAGATCGGCCAACACGGCATCTGGGTAACTGCCGAGCAGGGAGCACGTACTGCGAAGTGCTGCAATCTCGGAGGCATAGGGGCTAGTCATGAAAACGGCTTTGACTTGGCTTTGGGCTTGAAGTTAACTGTGCTCGCAACCCCTGTTGGTCAACGCACCCGGCTCCACACCCATTCGATGTCGTGGCCTTGGTGTTGTGGCAGTCGGTCTCCTTGACTGAATTCGGAACTGTGGCGCAGATCACTTACTGCAGCCCATACGCCTGTTCTCGGGCAAGTCTGGCCACTTTCCGCGTAGAGCAGGTCGTCGCGAGCGATCCTGGCACCTTGGATCGTGGCCACGTTGTCGTTGTCGATGGTCAGTTCCACAAGACCCGACTCGGCGCGCTCCCGGAAATACGGAAAGGCTGCCTGGAGGGCGATGAAGAAGTCCCAATCGCTGAGATCTCGAACTGATCCTGCTGCCGTGATATCCGAGTCATGCAGGCGTCGGTAGTAATCGGCGTTGTAGTCAAGCTGATAGAGCAGCTTGCCACTTCCAGAGATGAGTTTGACCTCGCTCAGCCCTTGCCGAAGCCGACCATCGCCATACCGTGCGGGCTCTATCGTGCAACGTTGCCCAGGGTCTTGCATGAAGATGCTTCCGTCTCGTCGCTCCTGACAGATTTCAAACACTCGGTCGTCAAAGGACCGAAAGACGAATCGAGAATCAGCGGTCCAGTACTTGTAGAAGTGTTTCCCGTCCTCGATTTCGTAGCTGCCAACGACGGGCAAGTCCGCCAGCACCTTCGCTCCGGCAGGTTTCTCTGAATCGGCCACAGGCCGCCACCGCCCGGTGTCGTGGTCCAGGTCGATGATGTCGCTGGCAGTGTGATGTCTATAGAGCCACACGGAGGTTCGCCTATGGTTTGGGTTTGTTCACGATGGAGTCAATCTCTCTGAGCAGGGCGGCAGCCTTGTCCGGGTCGCCCGTTTTTTTGGCCCGATTGAACTCCATGATCTTGTCCCAGGGAAAGTCACCGCCGCCCGGGTTCTGCGCAGATTCGATGATCTCGGCGTCGGTCTTGGGGTTGCCTTTGCCAACCTTGACGCGCTTGCCTGAAACGGGGTGAATGGCATAGCCACGCTTGAGATCCTCGTACTTGGGCCCGAGCACGTCTCCATATTCAGCCTCGTTTCGACGGTAGATGACCTTCTGTAAATCCGGGTCAGTTTGCCCCTTGAAGTCCTTGCCAATGGCCCGACGCTCTGCGTGAGCAGCTTTGGCGATCTCTTCATCGCTTTTGCCCGCAGCTCGCATCTTGTCGACGAGCCCCCCTACACGACGCTTCACCACCACCTCGTACTCAAGGCGCATCAATGGCTTTGCACTGTGTGCAAGGGTGTTCGTGGAGTCGGTGGCGCCATCTAGCTTGGCGGGTTTGGCGCGAGCGAGCAGGGTGTCAAGTTCCTTCTTCAAGTACCGCATGACCTCCGGGATCTTGTCCTTGCCCAGGGTCTTCAACTTCTGAATCTGCCGCTCAACCAGCTTCAGTTGTTCGAGCTTGTCTCCCAGGACCTTCCGAGCAAGCCACATGTGACGGACATCAGACAGGCCGAGAATGATCTTCTCGGTGATCTCATCAAAGTGCCGCACGGCCTGTTTGGCGTACTGATCCATGGGCAGCGCCTTGAGCCAGCGTACCGGGTCGCCTTTGCCCGCGCCACGAATGATTGCCAGGATGGTTTCCAATGCTTCGTCAGCATGTTGGCCACCTTTGCGGATGAACTTGACCAGTGTCTTGAGCACGCCCTTGAGCAAGCTACCGAGTACCGGGATCAGTCCCACCAGTGTGATCGCAAGCGCGACCCACTTCCAGAAGTCTTCGTGATCCTTCGAGAGCCCATGAAGGTTCGCTATCACGTCGCGGACGTCAGCAATCTGATCGACGAAGGGTATCGCCGTGATGATGCTGCCGACAATGGTTTGCGACAGGCTCGGGTCTTCGTTGAAGTCGCCCTGCAAAACTCCCCAGAACCAATCGAGAGCATCGTTCATTGCGATGCTCCGGCGATCAGCAACTTGTACAACTCAGCTGCTTGCTCAGGGGTGACCCGACGCCCATAAGCGGGGTTTGGTGGGGGCTCTTCAATCGGGTCAGGGTGCCAATCACGTGTGTCTTCCCCGATCTCTATGCGAGCCAGCCCGCTCTTGACGCCATCAAATCGCACACGGCCATCTGAGCCAAGTTTTCCGGAGCGCATGCTGCCGTCAGACATAACCGCTTTGACGTCTGCGCCATGCACCGGCGAGCCATCGTGGTATCGACGTTCGACTTCCACGTAGTGAACCAGTTGCCCCGCCAGCCCCTCTGGTAGGGAGGGGAGGGATGCTCCGCCGCTTGCCCCTCCCGCCCAGTTGTGGCTGGCCGCCTTGACGGTAAACGCCCCCGAGGTGACGAAGTCGATGTTGGCCCCGTCGAGCACCACCTTGCTGTCACCCCCCACCATCTCGATGCGCTGGCTGGCGGTGATGGTGATCTCGTTGTTGACCGAGATGACGGTGATGTCCTTGTCGGCCAGGATCTCCAACTGATCGGTGTGGGCGCGCAGCGAGAAGTTGCCGTTGGCTGCAATGGTTTGCAGCTCACCCTGGTGCGTGTACAGACTGGTGGTCTGCCCCGAAATCAGGCTGGCGGTGTGAGCCGCCGCCGCGTGCACATCGTCTTGCGCGGCGAGGCTGGTGTCTTGCCCTGAGAAGCTGGCGATCGTGGCGGGGCTCGCGATCACTGCAGCACTCGGGGTGTCCAGCAGCACATACGGTTTGGCGAACTGCTCGACCGGGTCGCCGGCTTCGCGGCCGTTGGCCTTCTTCTCGCTCGCGTGGTGGCCGTCGTGCTTCGGGTCGATGGATTCGATCAGGCCTTGCAGCGCTTCCTTTTTGTCAGCGACATGGCTGGCGAGCTTCATTGCGCCTTGTGCACTGGCCGCGTCGCCCAGCGCCTGCCCCAGCTGCTGCGCGCCCTTGAGCTGGGCGATGGCTTCTTGCGCGTCCATCTGCGTGCTCTGCGCACTGCCGTAAGTGCCCGCCCGCGCCGAGGTGCTTAGCAGCAGCCCTTGCGCAGCACGCACACTGGCCCAGCCGTCGGTGTGGGCGTAGAAGCCGCTGCCGAGCCAGGCGCCGCGTTGGCTGCTCTGTGCGCCCTGGCCAATGATGTGGCCCAGGCTCAGCTCGCTCCACGGGCTGCCCTGGCTGCGGCTGGCCAGGCGCATGCGCAGCTGGCTGGTGGCGTCGTCGATCACCCACTGGTTGAGGCCTTCGCCGTCGAGCGTCTGGCTGTGCCAGCCTGAAAGGGTACCGGGGTGGTTGGCGCCCGAGTCCACGCCGGCGGGCCACGGCAGGGCGTCTTGGCCGTTGTGCAACTGGCCGACGATCAGCGGGCGATCCAGGTCACCTTCGACGAACTCGACCAGCACCTCGGTGCCGATGCGCGGCATGAAAACCGCACCCCAGTTGGCGCCGGCGCTGGCCTGGGCGACACGCACCCACTGCGAAGCGGCAGCATCGCCGGGAGCGTGGCCGGTTTGTTCTTGCCCGGGAGTGAGCGGCCCCGAAAGGCCACCGGCCAGCGGCGCAGACCCGCGCTGCCAGGGGAACTGGATGCGCACACGCAGGTCACGCTCGGTGGTGACGGTGTCGCCTGCATGGCCGACGACCAGTGCGGTTTGCACGCCGGGGGCTGTGGGCTTGGCGTACGCGACCGGCACCACGGTGGCCACAGCGGGTGCGGCCTGAAAGTGGTTGCGGTAGCTGCCGGCTTCGAGCTCGGTGCTCTGCAGCAGTTGTGCGGCTTCGCTGCCGAGGTTGTTGGCGGCTTCGTGCTGCACGCTGAGCACCACGAACTGGTTGTCGGTGCGCCCGGCCAGGGCCGCGCTTTGCGGCCCAAACAAACTGTGTTCAGCGAGATGGAAGTTGGCGCCGGGCTTCAGGGTGCGAACGGCGCTGTCTCCGCTCAGGCGCTTGAACTGGAGTTCGTGGCGGGCCAGGGCGAGGGTGGTGCGCGCATCGGCGAGAGGGCTGTGGGCTTGGTCGTCGCCGTTCTGATGCTGGGCAAAGCGGCGCTCGCCGCGGCCGTCGTAGATCTCCAGCGTGGGCAGATCTCCCGCGATCAGGGCGCTCTTGAGCTCGGCGCTCACTCCGGCAAGCTGGCGAGCGTCCCAAGCGGCCTGGGTTACAGCGTTGGGCTGCACGCTGCGCGCCAGCGCGATGGCAGTGATGGTGTCTTCGGGCAAACCAGAGCGGCGCACGTCTGGCTTGCCAAAGCGCAAGGAGCCGAGGTCGGGGCGCTGCGCTTGTGCGTCGCTGATCACCAGGCAGTGTTTGGCGGCCTTGGCTTCGCTCAGGGGTTTGTCATCGTCGGCGTGTTCCAGCCGCCAGTTCCAGCCCTCTTCGCTGAGCAGGCGGGCCACGAAAGCGGCGTCGGTTTCGCGGTATTGCGTGGTCGTACCGCGCACAGGCGCGGCGGCCAGGGCTTCTGGGCTCAGCTCCAGCTTGAAATTGGCTTGCGGGTAGGCGCGCAGCACGGTGCTGACGATGGCGTCGGCGCGCTGCCCCAGAAAGACACGGCTGTCCTGTCGAAGGCCGAGCAGGTGGGTGAAGGCCACCAGCTGCAATCGGTAGCGGGCCAGGCCGCCGTCGCTGCCCAGCTGTGCGGCCTGGGCGACGTAGCCGTGCCAGGTGCGGTAGCGGCCATCAGCGCACATCAGGCGCAGGCTCATCTGTTCGCCGATCAAGGCCTTGAGTTCGAGGTGAGCGCTGGTGCTCAGGCAGTCGACGGTGGCGAGCAGGGACGAGAGCGGTTGCACCCCGCTGCCCAGATCGCTCGTGTCTTCTTGCCACTGCGCCCGCTCGACCACCAACGTGGCGCTGGGCAGGGCCGTTTCCAGCTGCATCAAGCGCTTGTGCTGGCTGATGCTCAGCAGCGACTTCAGGCGGCTCAGGCCCTCGGTCGCAGCCTGGGTCATGGTGGCAAGGTTCATTGTTTTCTCCCTCTCCCAATCTTTGTCCGGTTCGTCTGGCCGTCTCGCCCGTGGCGGCGCCTGACTCGGCAACTCACGGCAAGGTGATGGTCACGTGTGCCGCTTGCGGTGCGAGCTTCACGACCTCTTGATAAGCCGCCAGGTCGCGTTCGGTGTTGCGTGACAACTGCCAGCGCAGGCCGGTGAAGGCCAACACACCGAGCAGAGCAAACACCGAGCCAATCACCCACAACGGCACTTCGTTCTTGAGCCGGTTGGTCACCTGATCAGGCGGCGCCCAGTGCGGCGCAAAGGCGGCGCGCGAGCCCTTGAGGTGGGCGATTTCGTCACCCAGGCGTGCAGTGAGGTAGTTCAGCTTCTCGCTTCCTTCAATGAGGTACTTGCCCTGAAAGCCCATCAGCAAGCACATGTGAAAGACCTCGAGGATCTGGATGCGTGAGGCACCTTCACGCCGCAGCGTTTCGAGCTTGACGAAGAACTGCTCACCTGCGAGCTGCTCGCCGAAGAACTGCAGCTGCAGCGGCTGGCGCTGCCAGGCGTCGCGAACCTTGAACTGCGACATCAAGATCAGCTCGTCGACCGTGGCACAAAACGCGTACTTGCACAGGTGCACGTCTTCGGCCGAGCTGCCTAGCTTGGTGGCACCTCGCTCCAGGCCGGTGAGGAACTCCTTGATGTGCAAGCGAAAGGTGTCGGCATCGCTCGGGCCTTGTTTGGCGCGCAGCAAGAAGAGCAGGTAAAAGCCGTCGTACATCAGATCCAGCAAAGTGCGCGCTTCACGGGGCGTGCTGCCGCTGGTGGGTGTGAGCGGGCTCACGCCACCGGCGTTGAAAAGTGATGGCGGTTGCGGGGCTTGGGCGTTCATGCGTTGATTGCGATCAGTTCAAGTTTCAGATCGGGCAAGCCGCCGGGCACGTACAGCGAGACGGCCTGCGCCTGCATCATGCGTTCGTACAGCGCGCCGCGCGGTTCGACGGCAAAGTAGTAGCTGCCCGGGCGCACCGGTATCGCGGCGGGCACCTGCGGCGCATGCGTGAGTTGCACACCCGCCATGGCCGAGAGCACCAGCTTCTCGACGTCTTCAGGGGCGCCGATCTTGAAGCGCAATGGCACGGCTTCCACCAGCTCGGCCGGTGGCATCGAGGCACTGACGCCGAGATAAAGGTTGGTCGCGCCCGTGATCTGCTGGGCGTCGAGCCGGCCCTGGTGGAACGAAGGGCGCACTTCCGACAGCGCGATGGCGAAGTAGCGGGTCGAGATCACCGTCTCCAGCAGCTCGCGGATGATGTTGTCGAGTTTGAAGAAGGCCGGTCCGGGGTTGGCGTGGTCGTAGGCCGGCAGGTCGGCCAGGGTGAATCCCTTCGAGAAGGTCATCAGCGCGCCAGCGAGTTCCAGCAAGCGCTGGAACAGGCGCTCCGGCGGCAGGCCGGGGTGGCGCATCAGGTGCGACAGCGATGCGTAGGCCGCGCTGGCCGTGTGCAACAACCAGAACGAAGCCACGTCGCCAGAGCGAAACTCGATGATGTTTTTCGACGGTTCGCGGTGAAAGCCGTAGAGCGCATCGACCTTGGCCTGCAAGACATCGAGCAGGCGGCGCAGGTAGAGAAACATCACCGGCGAGGCCTGGATCGTGAGTGACGGCGGCACATAACGCGGGTCGAGCTCAAAGCCCCCGGTGGCATTGCGGCGCACGCGCAGCACCGGCATGGTCACGAGGTGTCCTCTCGGGTCATGCTCGGCCACCAGCTTCACCGATTTGCCGAGCAGGCTCAGTTGCGCGGCGGTGGCATCGGTGAACTGGTCTTCAACGTCCTTTTGAACCTGGTAATAGCGTGTGGCTGTGTCAGCTTCTTCGCGAGTCGGCGCGAAGTTGCTGCCATTGGCGCGCAAGGGTGCAGTGGCGGCGTGCAGTACGACCTCGTTGCCTTGCGCAAAGGCGGCGTCGAGCGCCAGTGGTGCAGGCAGTTCATCTTCAGCCGGCGCGTTGTAGAACTCGCCATCGGGCAGCACCATCTGCAGCTCAAGCAGGCGCAAGCGACCAGCTTGGAGTGCGTCGGTGTCGACCTTGATGCTGCGCACGCCCCAGGCATAAGGATGCAGGCCGCGCACAGCCTGTGCCAGGCGCCACTCGTGATAAGCGTCTTGCTGCTGAAAGTGCTGCGGCCGCAGGAACAGGCCTTCGCCCCACAGAACCTTAGGTGTCGGAATCAAGATCTACCTTCCAGCAAGAGTTGCTTACTTGACGGCGCAGGCCGTGCTGTTGAGTTTCATGGCGGCGCTTGTCACGCCAACGGGTTCACCCGACGCGATGCTGAGTGTGCAGGCGTGAGCGCCCAGCACAAAACCTTGATCGAGCCGAAAGGTCTCGAGCTCGAAGGCATAGCGCCAGCGTTGCGGGGCGGGTGCGCGAAAGAGCGCGACCACGCCCACATGCGTGGCCTCGCGGGCCCAACGCTCGCTGATCTGATGTTGTTGGCCAGGCAGCAGAACGATTTCTCGACTTTCGATGAGCTCGTCGGCTAGCGCTTCTTTCTCTTTGGCGTTGTTACCGAAAGTTTCATATGGCGCATTCAGAAAGGCGGTCGTGCTGCGCAGCTTGTAGACGCGAACGACCAGCGACAAAGAGCGCCCGGCCGCGTCGACGTTGAGCGAGTCGCTTGCGGCAAGGCGCAACTTCATGCTTCTCGCCGGTTTGGCCGATTCGGGCAGCTCGGGTGCTTGAGGCACTTCGGGCTTCTTGAAGCCGATGGTTTCCAGGGCTTTGTCACCCATGTTGCCGAGCCCCTCACCCAGCTTGCTGGCCGTTTCGCAGCCGGTCAGCGCCACGATCGCGCAGAGTGCTGTCGCATGCGTCAATCGTCTTGAGGGTAGCTTGCACCGCTTGATCATCTTGGAATTCAGTTGCGCCTGGTCACTTGCCGGCAAGGCCCAATACAACGTGCAGTGGGGCGTCTGAGTTTAAAGGCGCGCGATGTTGATTTGTGGCCTCGCCCCCCAGGAGAGGGATGCCCTCGCATCGACGACTCGGTAACATCGAGTAAGCCCTGCAGGGATCGCAGAATTTTGCGATTTAATCCAGTTTTAGATGCATCTGGTTTCGTGGGTGTTCATGTGGTTTCATAAGCTCGCATCGCGAGTCGAATCGAGGGAGTGGGTTGGTGAAGTTTTCTGTCCAGCATCTGCAGCGGCCTTTGGTCGCTTGTGTTCTTACAAGTGGTTTGCTGTTTCTTGGCGCTTGCGCCAGCGCTCCCAAACCGATGGCGTCGTTGATGCCGCCAACCTATGCCGAGTTGATGGCGTCTGCTGAAGACGCGCAACGCAAAGGTGGCGTGGTGGAGGCCATGGGTTTCTATGAGAAGGCCACCAAGGCCGACCCTTCCAAGAAGCAACCTTGGGCTCGCATTGCCCAAGCGCAGTTTGATGCGCGCAACTACGGCTCGGCGATTGCGGCAGCTCAAGAGGTCTTGCAGCGCGATACCGCAGACGTCACCGCAAAAAGCATCATGGCCGTGAGCGGTCTTCGTGTGTCGGCCAACGCGCTCGAGCAGCTGAGGCTTGCCAACGCGCTCGGCGGCAGCACTCGCGATGAAGCACAAGCGCTCGCCCGCATCATGCGCGACGCCTTGGGTGAGTCGATTCTTCCGCCGCCGGTGTCGACGCCCACGCCGGCTGCCGGTGACAGGCCCGTTGTTCGCCCCCCTGTCCGCCGAGCAACGCCAGAACCGGCGCCCGCTCCCGCAACAGAACCCAAACGCAATCCGTTCGACGCCCTCAAGGGCTGAGATTCACGCCGTCTGCACCCCAGAGAGGACATCATGGCCAAGAAAGACAGTGTTCAAAAGCGCCTCGAGCGTGTTCGCCCCCCGCGGGTTCAGCTTTCGTATGACGTCGAGATCGGCGATGCGATCGAAAGCAAGGAACTTCCGTTTGTCATGGGCGTGATGGGTGACTTCACCGGTCAACAAGATCCCGACAACCCGCTGCCCAAGCTGAAAGAGCGCAAGTTCGTCAACGTCGATCTCGACAACTTCGACGAAGTGCTCGATGGCATGGCGCCCAAGGCAAGCTACCGCGTCAAGAACAAGCTGAGTGGTGACGGCGGCGAGTTCGCCGTCAACCTGCAGTTCAAGTCGCTTGACGACTTCAGTCCTGAGGCGGTGGTGCAGCAAGTCGAGCCGCTGCGCAAGCTGCTGGAGGCTCGCACCAAGTTGTCCGACCTTCGCAACAAGTTGGCGGGCAACGACAAGCTCGAAGACGTGTTGAGCGACGTGCTCAGCAACACCGAGAAGCTCAAGCAGTTGGGCCAAGAGGCCGGCAAGGATCAGGAGTAAGTCATGAGCACAGCATCGCAATCCTCGGGGCAGGCAGCAGCCGGCACCACCGAGCTGGGTTTGCTCGATGACATCGTCGCGCAGAGCAAGGTCGCCAAGACCACAACCGAGCACAACCGCGCGAAAGACATCATTGGCGAACTCGTCAAGGAAGTGCTGCAAGGCACGGTGGTGGTTTCCGACAACCTGTCGGCCACACTGGACGCGCGTGTTGCAGAGCTGGACGCACTGATCTCGGCTCAGCTGAGCGAAGTGATGCACGGCGCGGAGTTCCAGAAGCTCGAGTCGTCATGGCGCGGCTTGCACTATCTCTGCAAGCACACGAGCACGGGTGAGCAGATCAAGATCAAAGTCTTCAACACCACCAAGAAAGAGTTGGTGCGTGACTTCAAGACGGCCATTGACTTCGATCAGAGCGCCTTGTTCAAGAAGGTCTATGAAGAAGAGTTCGGCACCTTCGGCGGTGCGCCGTTCGGTGCGTTGATTGGTGACTTTGATATTGGTCGCCAGGCCGAAGACATGTACTTTGTGGAGCAGATGTCCCACGTGGCTGCTGCGGCCCATGCACCCTTCGTCACGGCGGCGTCGCCTGAATTGTTCGGCCTCGAAACCTACACCGACATGGGTCGCCCACGCGACCTCTCGAAAGTGTTTGACACCGTTGAATACGCAAAGTGGAAGTCGTTCCGCGAATCCGAAGATTCGCGCTATGTTGGCCTCACGCTGCCGCGCTTTCTGGGTCGCCTGCCGTTCAATCCGAAAGACGGGACTACCACTGAAGGCTTCAACTATGTGGAAGACGTGGACGGTTCAAACCACTCCAAGTACCTGTGGGTCAATGCCTCGTATGCGTTTGCGGCCCGTTTGACCGCGGCGTTTGAAACCTACGGCTGGTGTGCTGCGATCCGGGGTGTGGAAGGTGGCGGCTTGGTCGAAGATTTGCCGACTCACACGTTCAAGACTGACGACGGCGAAGTGGCACTCAAGTGCCCGACCGAAATCGCTATCACCGATCGGCGCGAAAAAGAGTTGAGCGACCTGGGCTTCATCCCGCTGGTGCATTGCAAGAACACCGATTACGCAGCCTTCTTCGGCGCGCAATCGGCGCAAAAAACCAAAAAGTACGACTCCGACTCGGCCAATGCCAATGCGTCGCTGTCGGCGCAGTTGCAGTACATGTTTGCCGTCTCGCGCATCTCGCATTACATGAAGGCCATGATGCGCGACAAGATCGGCAGCTTCGCCAGTGTCGAGAACGTGCAGACCTACCTCAACCAGTGGTTGAGTCAGTACATCCTGAGCTCCGACGACGCGTCGCACGAGCAGAAGGCCAAGTTCCCGTTGCGTGAGGGCACGGTGCAGGTAGTTGAAGTTGCCGGCAAACCAGGGGTGTATCGCGCGGTTGCATTCTTGCGGCCGCACTTTCAACTCGACGAGCTCTCGGTCTCGTTGCGGTTGGTTGCCGAACTGCCCACAGGGGCAGGCGGCTAAGCGCCGGGATTCGCTAGCTTGCGAAGCTCGGTTTTCTACGTACTCAAGGGAAAACACAAATGAAAGATATCTACGTCAAGTTCACGAAAAAGACCAATTCCAAAGACATCCCCGGTGAGTCGCTTGATGCGGACCACAAGGACTGGCTGGAAGTGACGTCTTGGGAGCACAGCATCACGCAGCCGAAGTCGGCAACTGCCTCGTCTTCGGGTGGTCATACTGCAGAGCGCTGCGAGCACGGCCTGATGAGCTTCACCAAAGACATCGACAAAGCCAGCGTCTATCTGTGGGAAGCCAGCTCGGCTGCCTATGCCTACGACGTAGAAATTCAGTTCTTCCGTGCCACCGGTAGCGTTCGCACCAACTACCTCACCATCAAGCTGACCAATGCCATCGTTGCCCAGACCAACATGTCTGTGCCGCCTAATGGCCTGCCGGTGGAAACCTTTTCGCTGAAATACGCGAAAGTCACCTGGCTGCACAAGGGTTCCAAGACTGACGGTACCGCCAACGTCGGCAACGACCCGGCTGGCTGGGATCTTGCCGCCAACAAGGCTGCTGCCTGATCGCTGTCTGATCTGGCGAAGGGCCGCGTGCATCGCGGCCCTTTTTGTTACTCAGCTTGCTTATATGTTTGAAGTTCGTTTTTGTGGTCTCAGCGCATGCGTTACGCGCCCAGTTTGCTCGACAAGTTGATTCACAAGTCGTTGAACGAACGACCCGGTGAGGTGTTGCCCGGTTTGTCGCTCGACGAATTGAAGGATTCAGTGGCGGCCGATTTGGAGGCCCTGCTCAATACCCGCAGCGCATTGACTGCCGACGAGCAGCAGCAGTTTCCTTTGAGCGCCCGATCGGTCGCCAACTATGGCGTGCCCGACTTCGCATCCCGCAGTTTGTCCAGTGGCTTGGATCGCGATTTCATATGCCAGGCCATACAACAATCCATCGAACGGCAAGACGGTCGTTTGCGCGCGGTGCATGTGTCGCTTGAAGCTGAAGGGCACGGATTCAACCGGCTGAACTTCACCATTCGAGCCACCTTGCGTGTGTCCGACGTAGGTGAGCAAGTGAGCTTCGATGCTCGTTTCGAGCCCAGCATTCAACGCTATTCCGTCGCCCGCCAGCGCGGCAGTGGCGCTGTTCGCGCGAGTGTGACATGAGAGATCTGCTTCCTTACTTCGAAGCGGAACTGGCGCGGCTACGTGGTTCCGCCAAACTCTTTGCGGCTGACTACCCGAAGATCGCCGGGCGGTTGATGCTGGGTTCCGACTTGTCTGAGGATCCGCACGTCGAGCGCTTGATCCAGTCGTTTGCGTTATTGGCCGCGCGCGTTCACAAGCGTCTGGACGACGACTTTCCACTGGTCACGGAATCGCTGCTCGACGTTCTTTACCCGCACTACCTGCGCTCGTTCCCATCGTGTTCGATCGCGCAATTTGACGTTAGTGGGGTGGCCGGGCAGATGAGCGCGCCGATATTGATCGAGCGCAAGACGGCATTGAACTCCCGTGCCGTGCGCGGAGTGATCTGCAAGTTCCGCTCGGCCTACGACGTGACCTTGGCGCCGCTCAAGTTGCGCTCTGCGGCGTATCGAAATGCGGTGATGGCGCCCGAAGGTACACGGCTGCCGCAGTCGGCCACGTCGGCCATTTCTTTGCAATTCGAGTTGCTCTCAGCTCAGGTTTCCTGGGCTGCCTTGGGCGATACCCTGCGTGTCTACCTGGATGGTGAGGCTTCGCAGATCAGCGTGTTGCGTGAAGTGCTGTGCAATCGCGTTGTGTCTGTCATGGTGCAAACCACCGCCCACGGGCCATGGTCGGGCCCGTACAAGCAACTCCCCGAACTGGTTGGTTTTGCCGATGACGAAGCGCTGATCGACTATGACGAGCGCTCGCACCCGGCCTACCGCTTGCTCACCGAATACTTTGCATTCCCCGAGAAGTTCAACTTCATCGACCTGCCGTTACCGCGTTTCACCCCGGTCGGACAGGGTGCTCACGACACCGACTCCACTGCAGGCCCGCGCACCATCACTTTGCACTTTGTCTTGGCGGGGCTGCGCGCCGACTCTGACCAGGCCCGCGCACTTGAGAGCGTGTCGGCGCGCAATTTCGCCATGGGCTGTACACCGGTAGTCAACTTGTTCACGCAGAACGCTGACCCGATCCGAATCACGCACGCTGTCACCCAGTACCCCGTCGTTGTCGATGCTCGTCGGGCCTTCGGCTATGAGGTCTATTCGATCGACAAGGTGTTTCGCGTCAAGCAAACACCACAAGGCGATTCAATCGACGAATTCAAGCCCTTCTTTTCTCTGCAGCACGAAGACTTGCTGGGTGAAGGCGACGTGCCTGGAGAAGGACCGCCGGGCCGCTATTGGCATGCCCAAGTCAATGAAGCAGTGGCGGCAATCAGCCCGGGGTATGAACTGGAGTTGTCGATCGTCGACATCGACTTTGACCCGGCAGTTCCCCAAACCGACACGCTGTCGATGCACGTTACGGCCACGAACCGCGACCTGCCCAGCCTCCTCAGCTTCGGCAACTCGGGCGGTGACTTGTTCATCGAAGGGGGCAGCATTGCGCGTGAGATCAAGCTCTTGCGCAAGCCCACGGCAAGCTACCGTTTCGAGCGCGGCCGTGGCAGCTTGTGGCGACTCATTTCCCACTTGTCGCTGAACCATCTGTCCTTAAGTGGCCGCGGTGTCGATGCGCTCAAGGAAATGCTGCGCTTGTATGACCTGCCTCGCGACGCAACCAACCGGCGGCAGGTCGACGGAATCGTGTCTATCGAGTTTTCCCCCGCGACGGTTTGGCTCGACGGCAAGCCCTTCGCAAGCTTCGTGCGCGGGACCGAGGTGCGCATCTCGGTCGATGAAGACAGTTATGTGGGCACAGGCCTGAGTCTTTTTGCGGCGATGCTCGACCGTTTTTTCGGTTTGTACGTGCACATCAATAGCTTCTCGCAGCTGACCGTCATCTCGGCACGTACCCAACAAGCCTTGTTCCAATGCCCACCCCGCAACGGCGCCGCTCAACTGATCTGATCGAACAACTGTTCGAGGCTCCGCATCGCTTTGAATTCTTTCAGGCGGTGCGTTTGTTGGAGCGTTGGCTGGCCAGCGATGAGCCGAGGTCCAGCGGTGAGCTGCTGCCACTGGAGTTGCGATTTCTCAATTCCACATCACTGTCATTTCCGGCGAGCGAGGTCGAGTCGTTGGTGGTGCACCGACGCGACAAGAAGCCGCATGGCGAAGACGAACGGGGGCTGGTCGAGCGCATCGAAATCACGCCGGCTTTCATGGGCATGCTGGGCCTCGCCGGCACCTTGCCTCTGATCTACACCGAGCAAATTGCCCAAAGAGAGCTCTATCAGAAGGACGCGTCAGCCCGCAGCTTCCTGGACATGTTCAGCCACCGTGCGGTGAGTCTCTTCTACGCGGCCTGGAAAAAAAGCCGCCTGCACCTGCAGTACGAAACAGACCGCAAGAGCCGCTTTGCACCCATGGTGCTGGCGCTGGCTGGCGTCGGTCAGGCCTCGCTGAATGACCGGCTGAAGCCCGACGAGGGGGGCGTCGACGACGAGAGCCTCGCCTTCTTCGCTGGCGCGCTGCAGCAGCGTGTGCTGTCGGCTCAGCAACTGCAGCAGCTCTTGTCGCGCTACCTGCGGGTGCCGGTGCGCATCGAGCAGTTTTGTGGCCGCTGGTACACCTTGCCGGCGGAAGCGCGTGTTTCGTTGGGGTTGGGCAATGGCGTGCTCGGCCGCAATGCCTTGTCTGGCGAACGGGTGTGGCAGCGTGACTTGTGTGTCAAGGTCATGCTGGGCCCGCTCAACCACGCGCTGTTCCAGCGGTTTCTGCCGGGTGCGCCGGGAGCCACGGCGTTACGTGAGTTGCTGACCCTCCTCAGCGGGGTCAGCCTCGAATACGAAATCAACCTCACGCTGCGCGCCGACGCCGTGAAAAACAGCGCTCTCGATTCAAGCCGCTCGCCGCTGGCTGGTCGCTTGGGTTGGGACACCTACGTGCAGACACGCCCCACCGAGAACGACCGCTGCGACGTGCGCTACGACATTCATGCCGCAAGCGCGGCCTAGATTTCTCCCATAAAAACCATCGCTGTCATCACTTCCAGGCGCCATGTCCAACAACCTCAAGACCCTGATCTCCAAGCTCAACGACACCACGCGCCGCGCGGCCGAGCGTGCCGCCAGCCTGTGCATGGCACGTGGCAACTACGAAGTCGATCTGGAACATCTGTTCCTCGCGTTGCTGGAGAGCCCGCAAAGTGACTTCGCGCTGTTGTGCAAGAAGTCGGGCATCTCCGCCACCGAGCTGCAGCGCGACCTAGAAACCGAGATCAGCCGTTTCAAGAACGGCAACACGCGCACGCCGGTGTTTTCGCAGCACCTGCCGGTCTTGCTGGAGCATGCTTGGCTGATCGCGTCGCTGGAGTCGCACACCTCGCGCATCCGCAGTGCACACCTGCTGCTCGCGTTGTTGACCGAGCCCAGTCTGAGCCAGCTGGCCTACCGCGGCTCCAAGCTGTTCGTGAAGTTCAAGCTCGACGAACTGAAGCACAAGCTGCCCGAACTCACGCAAGGCTCGCAGGAAGCCGGTGAATCGGTGCGCTCCGTCGACGCGCCGGCCCCCGGCAGCGACGAAGAAGAAGCCGAACAATCTGCCGCGCCAGGCAAGACACCCGCGCTCGACCAGTTCACCACCAACCTCACGCAGCGCGCGCGCGACGGCAAGGTCGACCCGGTGATCGGCCGCGACCCCGAGATCCGCCAGTGCATCGACATCCTGATGCGCCGCCGCCAGAACAACCCCATCCTCACCGGCGAAGCTGGCGTGGGCAAAACCGCCGTGGTCGAAGGCCTGGCCCTGCGCATCGCGCAAGGCGACGTGCCGCCGCCGCTGCAAGGTGTGGAGCTGCACACGCTCGACATGGGCTTGCTGCAAGCCGGCGCGTCGGTGAAAGGCGAGTTCGAAAACCGTTTGAAGAACGTGATCGACGAGGTGAAGCGCAGCCCGCACCCGATCATCCTGTTCATCGACGAAGCCCACACCATGATCGGCGCCGGCGGTCAGGCTGGCCAGAACGACGCGGCCAACCTGCTCAAGCCCGCTTTGGCGCGCGGCGAGTTGCGCACCGTGGCGGCCACGACCTGGAGCGAATACAAGAAGTACTTCGAGAAAGACGCTGCGCTGGCGCGGCGCTTCCAGGTGGTGAAGGTTGAAGAGCCGAGCGAGCCACTGGCCGCCGCCATGTTGCGCGGCATGGCGCCGTTGATGGAGAAGCACTTCAACGTGCGCTTGTTCGATGAAGCCATCACCGAAGCCGTGCGCTTGTCGGCGCGCTACATCAGCGGGCGGCTACTGCCCGACAAGGCCATCAGCGTTCTCGACACCGCCTGTGCCAAGGTGGCCATGGGCCAAAGCGCGACGCCGTCTGCGATCGAAGACACCAACCGCCACCTTGATCGCTTGGCTGCTGAACGAGGCGCACTGGAGCGCGAAGCCGCAGCCGGTGCCGACCACGCGGCGCGATTGGCCGAGTTGACCGAACAACAACAGCAGCTGAGCGACAAGGCCGCGGCACTCAAGACACGTTGGGAGCTGGAGAAGACGCTGGTCGGCGAGATTCGCGAGATGCGTGCGGGTCTGGAAGCCAAGCCGACGCCTGCCGCCGAACCCGATGCCAAGCCGAAGGCGAGCAAGACGGGCAAGGCCAAGGCCGCGCCCGCATCACCCGAACACGCCGCTCTGCAAGCCAAGCTCGCCGAGCTGGCCACGCTGCAAGGCGAAAGCCCGATGGTGCCGATGCAGGTCGACGGCACCGTGGTGGCCGAGATCGTCGCCGCCTGGACGGGCATTCCGCTCGGCAAGATGGTCAAGGACGAGATCAAGACCGTGCTCAGCCTCTTGCCCACGCTGCAAGAACGCATCATCGGCCAAGACCACGCACTCGAAGCCGTCGCCCAACGTGTGCGCACAGCACGCGCCAACCTCGAAGACCCGAACAAGCCCAAGGGCGTGTTCATGTTCGTTGGCCCCTCCGGTGTGGGCAAGACCGAGACCGCGCTGGCCTTGGCCGACGTGCTCTACGGCGGTGAGCGCAACATGATCACCATCAACATGAGTGAGTACCAGGAGGCCCACACCGTGAGCGGCCTCAAGGGTTCGCCCCCTGGCTATGTGGGCTATGGCGAAGGTGGTGTGTTGACCGAAGCTGTGCGCCGCCGCCCCTACAGCGTGGTGCTGCTCGACGAAGTGGAGAAGGCCCACCCCGACGTGCTGGAGATGTTCTTCCAGGTCTTCGACAAGGGCGTGATGGACGACGCCGAAGGTCGCGAGATCGACTTCCGCAACGCGCTGATCATCCTCACCAGCAACGTCGGCTCGCAGGCCATCATGCAGACCTGCCTCAACAAACCGCCCGAAGAGGTGCCCGACGCTGACACGCTCACCGAGCAGTTGCGTCCGCAGCTCTACAAGGCGTTCAAGCCGGCTTTCCTAGGCCGCATGAAGGTCGTGCCCTACTACCCGATCTCAGACGACGTGCTGGAGCAGATCATCCGCCTGAAGCTCGGACGCATCGCCGCGCGTGTGGCCACCAACCACAAGGCGCAGTTCGATTACGACGAGGGGCTGGTCGAGGCCGTGCTGGCGCGTTGCACCGAGGTCGATACCGGCGCGCGCGCGGTCGACCACATCCTCAACGGCACCTTGTTGCCCGAGATCGCCGAAAGCGTGCTGGCTCGCATGGCCGAGGGGCAGGCCATCGCGCGGATCAAGGTCAGCGCCGGGAAAGACGGGAAGTTCAAGTACAGCGTCAAGTGATCGTGCGGCCATGGTTACCGAAGTTTCATCTGTAACTGTGGCGCCCCGTCCCTATGAGGGATTGATGATCGGCCCCACTCACTGGGATGATCCAAGCTCGGCATTCCACGCGCCGAGTGCCTGCATCTCCGCCTTCCCAACATGACCGTTTTGTCTGCCGTTCAGTCCCTCGTGCAAGCCGTTCTGGCGGCGCTGGGCCCCAGCCAGAACCAGCGCCTGCTGCGTCTCTACACGCCGCTCGGCCCCAATGTGCTGCTGGCCGAGCGCATGCAAGGCAGCGAGACCATCGGCCCGCGTGACCCCGGCAACGCTGCAGCGGCAGGCTTCAAGTTCGAGGTGCTGGCGCTCAGCACCAATGCACACCTGCAGCTCAAAGACCTCATCGGCCAGCTGGTTCGGCTCGATCTGCTCACGCAACAAAGCCGCACCGAGCTGCGCCCCTTTCACGGCCACGTGACCGCTTTTGCACTGCTGGGCAGTGACGGCGGTTTGGCGCGCTACAAGCTGACCATCGAGCCGTGGCTGAGCTTTCTCGGCCATCGCCAAGATGCGTGGGTCTTCCAAGACAAGACGGTGATGCAGATCATCGACGAGGTGTTTGCCGACTACCAAGCCCAAGGCAAGCTCGCCCCCGCCTGGCGCTGGGAGCTGGCCGACGCGGCCCTCTACCCACGCCGCAGCCTGTGCATGCAGTACCACGAGAGCGACCTTGCCTTCGTGCAGCGCCTGCTGGCCGAAGAGGGCCTCTTCTGCTGGTTCGAACACGGAGCCGCCGAGGGCGACAGCCTGGGTCAGCACACTCTGGTGATCGCCGACCACAACGGCTGCTTCCAGCCCAATGTGCAGCGCCTGGTGCGCTTCACCCAAAGCGCCGCAGCGAGCTTCAAAGAAGACAGCCTCATCCAGTTCAACGAAGTCCGCCGCGTGGCCACCACGGCGCTGTC
This sequence comes from Rhizobacter sp., assembly GCF_031412075.1. Taxonomy (GTDB): domain Bacteria; phylum Pseudomonadota; class Gammaproteobacteria; order Burkholderiales; family Burkholderiaceae_C; genus Rhizobacter. The sequence continues at coordinate 1,971 of NZ_JANOCG010000650.1, read as the reverse complement.
AGCGGCCAGCTGGGATCACGCCGCGGTGCAACAGGCCAGCGGCCAGGCAAGCGGCGATGCCCGGCTCAGCCCCGGTGAGTTGCAGCTCGGCCTGCGCGACCAGCCCGGCGCCTATGCGTACGAAGACGCCACCCAGGCCCAGCGAATCACCCAGCGCCAGCTCGAAGCCATCCAGGCCTCGGCCTGTCAGTTCCAAGCCCAAGGCTCATTGCGCCAGGCGGCCTGTGCCACCACTTTCGCATTGAGCGAGCACGCCAGCGTCGATGCCGGCACCCGCTGGGTCACACTGGCCGTGCAACACCGTGGGCGCAACAACATCAGCGCCGACCTCGGAACCAGCCTGCAAGGCCTGCTGGGCAAGATGCCGCCCGCCTTTGCCACCGCGAGCGACGACGCGCCCTTGGAACGTGCGCCCAAACCCAGCCTCTTCAGCGGCAACGCCAATCAGAGCACCGAGCCGCTGTATCAGGCGCTGCTGCTGACGCAGGATGCGGGCATCCAGGTGCGTGCTGCGAGCTGTGTCAACGAACATGGCGACATCGTCTTTACCCGCCCCCGAGTGAGCGGCGTGCAAACTGCCATCGTCGTTGGCCTGGGTGAACCCGTGCACACCGACCGCGACAACCGCATTAAGGTTCAGTTCCACTGGCAGCGCGGCGCCCAGAGCGGCCATCGCCTCAATCACCCTGCCGGCAGCAACGCACCTGGCGACGACAGCACCGGCACTTGGGTGCGCGTGAGCCAGGCCTGGGCGGGTGCCAACTGGGGCGGCCACCACACCCCGCGCCTGGGCCAGGAAGTGCTGGTCAGCTTCATTGAATGCGACATCGACCGCCCGGTGGTCATCGGCAGCGTCTACAACGGCCAAGGCCAACAAGACGCACAAGGCAACCAGGTTGCAGCCGGTGCGGCCACCGCCACGGGCAACGCCGGTAGCTGGTTCCCAGGCAACCAGACAGCCGGAGAACTCGAAGGCCACCAACACCCCCAAGTGCTGGCTGGCTTCAAGAGCCAAAGCCTGGACGCCAGCCAGAGCGGCAGCGGGGGCTATAACCAACTCGTGCTCGACGACAGCCCGGCCGAAGCGCGCATGCTGCTCGGCAGCACCACGGCCGCCAGCTGGCTGCAGCTCGGCCACCTGCTGCAGCAAAACGACAACCAGCGTCTCGCCAAACGAGGCCACGGCCTCGATCTCGCCACCACCGGCCACGGGGCCGTGCGTTCAGGCGCGGGCCTGCACCTCAGCGCCTACACGCGAGCCCAGGGCACCCATTCCAGCGCACAAAGTGTCGAAGCCAGGGCCGGTGTGAGCCAACTCGAACAAGCCGGCGAGCTGACCCAAACCCTGAGCGAGACTGCGCACAAACACAACGCCAAGCTCGGCGCCGAAGTGCAGCCGAATGAGATGCCGGTGCGCAAGAGCCAACAGGCCAGCGTTGAAAGCCTGAGCGCCACCGACAAACGCGGTGCCACGGAAGCCGCAGGCGATGAAGAGATGGTCGCCATCCAGGGCGGCGCCGGCAGCATCAGCGCGTGGAGTCGGCCCGACTTGCTGCTCAGCGCCCCCGGTGGTGTGGGCACGGCCACGCCCGCACACAGCGTGATGAGCGCAGGTCGCACCACCAGCCTGGCGGCGGGGCAAGACATCAACTGGACCAGCCAGCGCCACACTGCCGTGGCGGTGAAGGCGGGCCTGAGCCTCTTCACCTACGGCAAGGCACAAAACAGCAGCAAGCCCAACGCCGAGACTGGCATGCAGTTGCATGCGGCCACAGGCAACGTGAGCGTGCAGGCGCAGGGCAATACGCTGAACCTGACGGCCGACAAGGCGATCGCGGTGGCGAGTGTCACGAACGCCATCACGATGGGCTCGCCCAAGCATGTGTTGTTGACGGCGGGTGGGGCGTCTCTGCGGATCACGAGCGGGGCCATCACGCTCACGACCAGCGGGCCGGCTAGCTTCAAGGCGGC
>NZ_JANOCG010000649.1:0-4674 GCF_031412075.1 Rhizobacter sp. | reverse complement strand
CAAACGACGACGCCGCTGCAAACAGCGCAATGAGGGACAACAGCTTCTTCATGCAAGTGACTCCGTGGACGATTGAGAGAGTGGCCTATTTGCTCGGCGCAAGCGGCATGTACAGCGGGCGCGACAGGGTGACCGGGGTGACGTCCAGCACGATGTTGATCACGCTGTAGTCCTCGCCGCCGAGCGCGCCGCTGTAATAGCCGATGCTGTCCGGCCCCTTGCGAAAGCGGAACTCGAAACCCAGTTCGGGTCGGTCGCTGGCTTCGCTGTTGAAGGCCAGACCGACCACCTCCGCCTGCCGGTTGTCGATGAGGTTGGCCATCAGATTCACGACGGTCGTGTCGCCGAGCACGTCGGGGTAGAACGCGGCGGCCTTGAAATAGGGTTTGAAATCTTTCGAGCGGGGGTCGATCTTGATGCCGCCCAGCTTTTCGGGTGAGGGTGTCGTGACCCGTGTCTTGAGGTTGTAGCGGTCACCGCGGTCAAGGTAGGTGAGACGGGCGCCGCGCAGGTTGAACGCCGGCTGCGTCTTGTCGGTGCTCGCGTCGGTCAGGTCGGCCAGCAGTGCGCCCTTGTAGCCGACGATCTCGACGGTGTCTGCGCGAAACACGGCGGCGGTGTTCTCGTCCACGCCCACCCCGAGCCGGTAACCTTGGCGCAGCATCAGGGGCAACATTCGGCCGATGCGCCCTCGCTTGAGAAAGTGTTGGTCGACAAACACGTCGGGCCCGACGAAGCCCAGGCCACGGTCGATCTCGTGGCCTTCGCGCATGCCGGACTTGAGCACCGTCAACACGTCCTGAGCGTCGCGAAACATGGTGGTGCTCATGATGGCCGCGCCTGCGCTGCTGCCGGCGACCACGCCGCCTGACTGGTAGACCTCCCAGATGGCTGCTAATACAGGCGTAGGCTTGCCAGCCTCATCGAACAGTGCCTCGGTGATTCGCTCTTGCGCACCGCCGGCAAAGTAGACCCCTGTCGCAGCGCGGACCCTGGCCACCAGCGCCGGGTCGCGAGCCGCGGCGCGGTAGTCGCTGCCCTCCAGGCGCGGCGCCACCGGCAGGTGCTCAGCGCGGGCCCCGCGTCGCTCCAGTGCCTGGACGATCGATGCGGCCGATTTGGCCGGGTCACCCGCTGCGGTGGCGAGCACGACGAACCTGGCACCGGGCCCGCCGGCGAGATCAACCACTTTTTGCCAGACAGCATCGTTGTCGAATTTGAGAGCACCGCCGATGGCAACGGCACTGCCTCGCCCGCTCGACTGTGCAAGTGCCGAACCACCGGCAAGAAGACTCGCGGTGAGAGGAACCACGGCCAACAGGAGTCGGAAAAGGTGCATGCGAGCAAGAGACGTTGCGATGCGTGGCATGTTGGCACGCCCCTGCACGCTTGCTGGCCAGGGAAGCGTTCCTGCGACCTGAATCTGCAGCCGGGCGTCGCTTTTGAGCAAACTGCGGGCGCAGCTTCATGAACCGTACTGAAGCATCGCCCTTGCCGCGAACCCTCGACCACAGTTCAAACCCGGCATGGCGGTTGACCTACCGGTACCGCTCTGGCTCAAAAAACAGCTTGGCCTGCAAGGCCACCGGCGCAGCGCCGTCGGTCACCCTGATCCACGTCGTGCCCGATTGGGCAATCGGCAAACGAGCCGAGCTGAGGCTGCGGCCCGATCAGCGATACACGAGCACAGGAATCCGCGTGTGGGTCAGCACTTTTTGCGTCTCGCTGCCAAGCAACAGGGCCTGCGCGCCGTGTCGGCCGTGCGACGCCATCATGATCAGATCGCAGCCCTGTTGCTCGGCGACGCGAATGATCGCTTCGTAGGGACGGTCGCTGACCGCGACATGCGTGTCGCAACGCAAGCCGGCTTCGTTGGCAGCTTTCTTCAGCACGGCCAGGTGCTTTTCGGCTTGCGCCCGGCTCTCGGCGAGAAAGATTGTCTTGGTGTCTTCGATCATCGTGACGTTGAAGGTCAACACGTGAAAATCGGGCGTCACGCAGACGCCGGTGATGCGGGCGTTGGACTCCTTGGCGAAGCGCACACCCTGGAGGATGGCCGCCAACGAGAGGTCCGACCCGTCGGTCGGAAGCAGCAGGTGCTTGAACATGATGGTCTTTCGGGGTGGGTCGGAAAGTACAGGCTGCACGCTTTCTCGCACCGCTGTCTTGACGCAGCGCAAGGCGTTTGCTGAATCCGCACCCGTCGAGGCCGCGCTTGAACGCGGCGTCGTCGTGCTATCGACTGCCAGCGAAGTCGAGTACCACGCGCGCTTCGACATCGCCGTGACGCAATCGGTCGAAGACCCGGTTGATCGACGACAGCGGCTGCAGCTCGATATCGGCCTTGACCTTGCCATCGACCGCAAAGGCGAGCGCTTCGGCCATGTCCCTGCGCGTGCCGACCAGGGAGCCGCGCACTGTGATGCAGTTCAACACCGCGTCAAAGAGCGGAAATGGAAAGTCGCCTGGCGGCAGGCCCACCAGCACGCAGGTGCCGCGCTTGCGCGTCATGCCCACACCCTGCTTGAACGCAGCGAGTGAAGGCGCCGTGATCAGCACGCCGTGGGCACCGCCGCCGGTCACCTTTTTCACGGCATCGATGGCGTCGCCGGCCCGGGCATCGACGATGGCATCGGCGCCGAGGCGGCGGGCATGGTCGAGCTTGCCTGCATCGATGTCGACGGCGCAGACGTGCAGCCCCATCGCCTTGCCGTACTGGATCGCCAGGTGGCCGAGACCGCCGACGCCCGACACCGCGAGCCATTCGCCCGGGCGGGCGTCGCTCACCTTGATGCCCTTGTAGCAGGTGACGCCAGCGCAGATGATCGGCGCGGCCGCGCTGGGCGACAAACCAACTGGGATGCGAGCGACGTAGGTGGGATCGGCCAGGATGTACTCGGCGAAGCCGCCGTTGCGCGTGTAGCCGCCGAACTGCGCCTCGGCACAGACAGTCTCCCAGGCGGCAAGGCAATGTTCGCAATGCCCGCACGCCGAAAAGAGCCAGGGTACGCCGACGCGGTCGCCCTCCTTGACGGACGTGACGCCTGAGCCGACGGCCGTGACCCGCCCGATGCCCTCGTGGCCCGGAATGAAGGGCAGTGCGGGCTTGACGGGCCACTCGCCGCCCGCCGCGTGCAGGTCGGTATGGCAAACGCCGCAGGCCTCGGTCTTGACCAGGATCTGGCCGGGTCCGGGCGTGGGGATATCCCATTCGCGAATCACCAGCGGTTGACCAAACTGCTCGACGACGGCGGCTTGCATCTTGAGTGTCATTGGGGTGTCCTTGTGCGTGAAACTGCTTGGCTGCTTGGTCGCAGCGCGCGTCTGAGGGAGCGGGCCTCGCGCCACTGTCGACCCCAAAAACGAGTAAGCAGGGCGAACGTGCACCAGGCCGGCAAGAAGCGGCATCACACCGATGTAGCCCCACGTCCCGACCAACCCAATCTAGGCCCTTGCACGCCGCCCCGGTTGATATGCATCAAAGACGCGAGCGAAGTGTTTCGCCCCCTCCTCAGCACCCAAAATGTGCGCGCATGCAGGCTTTGTCTTCAGAGGCCGGGCGCGTGTGCCACGTCGCAATGAAACGGCAACCAGTGGCGGGCCAGGCGCAGCAAGTTCGTGGCATTGCCGGTGGTTTGCAGCCGAACTCGCCGCGACTGTGTTGTAGAGGGCTGGCGCAGCAGCCGCGCCGTCTGCCGGGCGACGGCATCTGCGGTGTCGACCAAATGCACCTCTTTGCCGAAGGCGGCCTGGACCTGCGCTGTGACAAATGGGTAGTGCGTGCAGCCCAGCACCACCGTGTCGACGGCGGCCCGTTTCAGCGGCTGGCTGAACTGGTCGATCAGCGTGAGCAACGCTGGGTCCTCGCCATTGCCATGCTCGATCAGGCCCGCGAGGCCGGGGCAGGGCTGCAGGTGCACCTCGATGCCGGCGCCGTGCGCGGTGAGCAAGCGCCGGAACTTGTCGCTGCGCAGCGTGGCCGGTGTGGCCATCACGCCGATGTGGCCATTGCGCGTGAGGGTCACCGCGGGTTTGATGCCGGGTTCCACTGCCACGATCGGCAACTCCGGCCAGCGCTCACGCAGGCTGGCCGCGGCGACAGCGGTGGCCGTGTTGCAGGCGATCACCAGCAGCTTCGCCCCTTGGGCGAGGAGGTGACTGGCGATGCGGTGGGTGCGTGTGGCGATGAACTCCTCGCTGCGCTCTCCGTAGGGCGCGTGGCCGGAGTCGGCCACATAGAGCAGGTCATGCGCGGGCAAGTGGTGGTGCAGTGCCTTCAACACCGACAAGCCGCCCACGCCCGAATCGAACACGCCGATGAGAGGGGGCGGCTGCGGGCTGGGGCTCATGGGGCGCGCAGTCTAGCAGCGGGTCTCTTGAGGGCTGCCAGAGGGGCCGAAGTCGTGAGACAATCGCAAAAGCGAACGATCGTTCGTTTTTCACGCCGAACGCTCGTATTCCCCCCGGTTCACCGAGGGGCGAACACTAAAATTCTTTCGATTCCAAGCCTCAGGAGAATTGCCATGAAAGTGCTGGTAGCCGTCAAACGAGTGGTTGACTACAACGTGAAGGTGCGGGTGAAGAGCGACGGCAGCGGTGTCGACATCGCCAACGTCAAGATGAGCATGAACCCGTTTGACGAGATCGCGATCGAAGAAGCGGTTCGCCTCAAGG
>NZ_JANOCG010000648.1:0-3877 GCF_031412075.1 Rhizobacter sp. | reverse complement strand
GTGGTTTCCAAACGACGGCGTGGTCAACACCATCAGCATGAAATCGCCCAACGGCCAGCCGGTGCGCAACTACGACGGCAACTCGGTGCGTGGCAGCTGGAACTACATGGGGTACTACAACCAATACGACCATTTCGACGTCTTGGGATGGCTGAACCCAAGCTCAACCGTCTATCCGATCTACAACCGCATCGCGAGCATCTTGTACGGTCTGTAAACGTTCATCGGTCAAGCCGTCCGGGCCCCAAACGTGAGCCGCACCATCCGATGGTCGGTAACGGTCGCCGCACTCGCGGCGGCGTTGGGGTGGGCCGCCACCGGCGGGTCGCCCGAATCGCCGCCTCTGCCCGGCCCGTCGGTGCAACCCGAACGGGTCGCTCCTGCGCCGGTTTTGCAGCCGGTCGATGGTCAGCAGGCTCATGCGGACAACCCCGCCCTCGTTGTCGATGCCACCGGCGCCCGACTGCGCCCCCAGTCCTTTTCTCCCGAAGAAGCGCTGGGCCTGTTCGGGAGCGCCACATCAAGCTCAGCGGCCGCCGACCTGAAGCCGCCCCCCCACACCCCCACGCGGCTGAGCGAGGTGGCCGAATCTGTGCGCAAGCTGCGCGCACAAGGCGCTGGCGATGATGAGATCTACCGCATGCGCGCCCGTGCCCTGTCAGCGCAGACCGCTGACGCACTTGCGGCCATGGACCGCGAACAAAGCGCGTGGGATGCCCGGCTGGTGGCGTACAAGCAAGAGCGCAACACGCTGCTCGAAGGAGGCCAGGCCGGCGCCTCGCGCGAGACACAACAAGCCGCCGTGCAACGCCTGCGCGACACCCGCTTTTCCCCCGAAGAACTACAACGCCTCGCGGCCTACGAGAGCGATGATGGGCCACAGCTGCAACTGCCCTGACGCCAAATTCTTGGGTTGCACCGCGACCGGTAGAGTCGGGCCCCATGACACCCGAACTCAGCATCGACGGCCCCGTGGCCACCATCACCTTGCGCCGCCCGCGTGTGGCCAACCGGCTCGACCCGGTCGACCTCTCGACGCTGATCGACCAGGTGGCCGAGGTCAACGCCAACGATGCGGTGCTGGTACTGCGCCTGCAAGCGCACGGCAAATACTTCTGCAGCGGCTACGACATCACGCAGATCAACAGCAAGCGCCACGTGAGCTTCGACCAGATGGTCGTTGCCTTTGAAGACGCCCGCCCGGTGACCATCGCGGTGCTGCAAGGTGGCGTGTACGGCGGCGCCACCGACCTGGCGCTGGCCTGTGACTTTCGCATCGGCTCGCACAAGGTCGACATGTTCATGCCGGCTGCGCGCCTGGGGCTGCACTTCTACCAGCGTGGCATGGAGCGCTATGTGAGCCGGCTCGGCATCAACATGGCCAAGCGACTCTTCCTCACCGCCGAGAAGATCGACGCTGGCGAGATGCTGAGCTGCGGCTTCCTGACCCACCTGGTCGAGGCCGAGGCGCTCGAGCGCACCGCCGACCAACTCACGCACACGCTCGCCGGCATGGCGCCGCTCGCGCTGCTGGGCATGAAGAAGCACCTCACGCGCATCGCCCGCGGTGTGCTCGATGCCACCGAGCTGCAGCGCGACATCGCACGCGCCGCGCAGTCGGCCGACCTGAAGGAAGGCGCTGCCGCCTGGGCCGCCAAACGCCCGCCGCGCTTCAGCGGGCGCTAGAGGTGACCGAAACCGGCGCGGGCCTATGATCAGCGCCGCGTTCAGCCCCGCCCAGACCCATGCCCGCCAAACCACTCCCTCCCGGCAAGAAAAGCAGCGCCGCAGCGCCGCCCGAGCCGAGTGTGCGCGAAGAGCAACTCGTGGGCATCGCCAGCCAATTGTTCGCGAGCAAAGGTTATGACGCCACCTCCTTGCGCGACATCGCCGACGCCGCCGGCATCACCAAGGCCGCGCTGTACTACTGGTTCCCCGAGAAAGAACGCCTGTTCGTGCGGGTGGTCGAAAGCCGCATGGGCTCACTGATCGAGCGTGTGTCGCTCGCGATCGACCACGCCCCCGACCCCATCGCCAAGATCCGCGCGTTCTTGCTGGCCAGCGCCGAGCAGATGGACGCTAACCGCAGCGGCTGGCTCACTTCGTCGATCAACTTCTGGTCGAACTTCGAAACTGCACAGCGCGAAACCTTGCTTGCGCAGCGCGACCGCTACGAGCAGCTGCTGCGCCACTGCGTGGCCGACGCCGTGGCGCAAGGCAAGCTGCGCCCCGTCGACCCGGCTCTCACCACGCGCCTGCTGTTGTCGGGCCTGAACCAGCTGCCACGCTGGCACAAGATCGGCGGGCGACTGAGTGCGGCGCAGGTGGTCGAGGCCTACCTCGACATGCTGCTCGACGGGCTGTACCCCAAGACCTGACCGGAAAGAAGCCCGGGCACACGACCAGCAGCACCGCCATCGAGGCCGAGGTAATGTCTGGTGCGCGGCCTCACACAACGCCTCGCGCACGCCGCAGCGTGAAGCGCTGATGTTGTTGTCGGCCCAAGGGTGGCCTGGCGGCTGGCCGGCAACGCGCTGACGCCGAAATGGCCGGGGGCCACGGGCGATGGCGAGGGCGCTCAGTACTTCTTCAGCTGGGCCAGCAGGTCCGCGTGGAAGTTGGCGTCGCCAAACAGCTCTTGCAGCACACGCGCGCGCTTCATGAAGAAGCCCATCTCGAACTCGTCGGTCATGCCCATGCCGCCGTGCAGCTGCACCCCCTCTTGCACCGCGAGCGTGGCAGTGCTGCCGGCCTTGGCCTTGGCGACCGAGGCCAGGCCACCCGCCAGCGGCGAGGCTTCGTCGGAGCTCTGCAGGGCCTTGAGCACCGCCGAGCGGGTGAACTCCAGCTCGCAGTAAAGATGGGCCACCCGATGCTGCAGTGCCTGGAACTCGCCAATGATCTTGTTGAACTGCTGGCGCTGCTTGAGGTAGGCGACGGTGCGGCTGAAGGCTTCGTCGGCCAGGCCCAGCATCTCGGCGGCGGCGGCAGCACGGCCGGCGTTCAAGGCGGCACCGAGGGTTGCCCAGGCCTCGCCCACTTCGCCGAGCACGGCGCTCCCGGCCACGGCCACGTTGTTGAAGGTGATGCGTGCGGCGTTGTGCGCATCGACGAAGAAGACACGTTCGACTTCGACGCCTGCGCTCTGGCGGTCGACGAGGAAGAGCGTGATGCCGGCCACGTCACCCGCAGCGCCTGAGGTGCGCGCTGCGACGATCAACAGGTCGGCCACATGGCCGTCGACCACAAAGGTCTTGGCGCCATTCAGCGTGTAGCCGCTGCCGGCGGGGACGGCCTTCAGCGCGGTGTTCTTCGGCTGGTGTTTGGCGGATTCATCGATCGCCAGCGTGGCGATGAGTTCGCCTGAAGCGATCCTGGGGAGATAGGCCTGCTTCTGCGCACCACTGCCAGCGCTCAGGAGCGCGGTGGTCGCGACCACACTGGAGGCGAAGAAAGGCGACGCGCTCAGATGGCGGCCGATCTCTTCCATCACCACGCCGGCCTCGACCAGGCCGAGGCCCAGGCCGCCGTGTGATTCGGGGATCAGCACGCCGGTGAAACCCATCTCGGCGAACTGCTTCCACAAGCTGCGCGAGAAGCCGTCCTTGTCACGTGTGTCGCGCAGCTGGCGCAGTTGCGACACGGGGGCGTTGTCGGCGAGAAATGCACGTGCGCTGTCGCGCAGCATGCCTTGTTCTTCTGTGAGGACGAGTGCCATGGGTTGTCTCTAAGTAGGTTGGGATCGCGCTGAACACTCCACCGTTCGGGCTGAGCCTGTCGAAGCCAGCGCGCATCGCGTGGCAGGCACTTCGACAGGCTCAGTGCGAACGGAACTCGGCTCAGGCGCCAGGCAAATTCAGAATCCGTTTGGCAATCA
>NZ_JANOCG010000647.1:0-15855 GCF_031412075.1 Rhizobacter sp. | reverse complement strand
AGGGCCTGCGCAAGCTGCCGCCAAGGCTTCGACAGGCTCAGCCCGAACGGAGGTGGTGAGGTCAGCCCCAACGGAGGTGGTGAGCGCAGCCAAAACGGAAGTGGTGGCAGCAGTCGCGACGCCCGCGGAGCGCGTGGTGCCCACGGCTGCTCTGCCAGCGCACGAACCGGCCTCGTCCACCGGCCACCTGCCGCACGCCTCGCCCAGCATCCGCAAGTTGGCCCGTGAGCTCGGTGTGCCGCTCGATGAAGTGAAAGGCAGTGGCCCCAAGGGCCGCATCACCCACGACGACGTGCACGCGTTCGTCAAGGGCGTGATGGCCGGTGAGGCGCAGACCAAAGCGCAGTCGGCCAAGGGCGGCGGCGCGCCAGCCGCATCGGGTGGTGCCTTGCCCGGCCTGCTGCCCTGGCCGCAGGTCGACTTCACCAAGTTCGGTGCAGTCGAGCGCAAAGACCTGTCGCGCATCAAGAAGATCAGCGGCGCCAATCTGCACCGCAACTGGGTGGTGATCCCGCACGTCACCAACCACGACGATGCCGACATCACCGAGCTCGAAAACTTCCGTGTCCAGCTCAACAAAGAGAACGAAAAGGCCGGCATCAAGGTGACCATGCTCGCCTTCCTGATCAAGGCCAGCGTCGCGGCGCTGAAGAAGTTTCCCGAGTTCAATGCATCGCTCGACGGCGAGCAACTGGTGCTCAAAAAATACTTCCACATCGGCTTTGCCGCCGACACGCCCAATGGCCTGATGGTGCCGGTGATCAAGGACGCCGACCAGAAGGGCATCTTCCAGATCAGCAAGGAAATGGGCGAGCTCGCGGCCAAGGCGCGCGAAGGCAAGCTGAGCCCGGCCGAGATGAGCGGGGGCTGCTTCAGCATCAGTTCGCTGGGTGGCATCGGCGGGCGCTATTTCACGCCCATCATCAACGCGCCCGAGGTGTCGATCCTCGGTGTGTGCAAGTCCAGCACCGAGCCGGTGTGGGACGGCAAGGCCTTCCAGCCCCGCCTGATGCTGCCGCTGAGCCTGAGCTGGGATCACCGTGTGATCGACGGCGCCGCCGCGGCGCGCTTCAACGCCTACTTGGGCCAGATCCTGGCGGACTTCCGGCGTGTTCTGTTGTGACGACGGTGGTGGTGGTGCGCAAGGCCGGCCAGGTGGCGATTGCCGGTGACAGCCTCGTCACTTTCGGCGACACGCGCCTGCCGCATGGTTATGAGAACAACGAGAAGCTCTTCAAGGTGGGCTCCTCGTGGATCGGCATGGCCGGCACCACGGCGCACTTTCCGGTGCTGCGGCGCGCCCTCAACTGGCTGCCGCCTGAAGACCTCAAGCTCGACTCGCGTGACGAGGTGTTCGACACCTTCCTCAAGATCCACCCCAAGTTGAAGGAAGTTTTCTACCTCAACACCAAGGAAGACGACGCCGACCCGTACGAGAGCTCGCAGTACACCGCGTTGATTGCCAACGCCACCGGCATCTACGGCGTGTACTCCTACCGCGAGGTGTTCGAGTTCGACCGCTTCTGGGCCATCGGCTCGGGCCGCGCGTTTGCACTCGGCGCCATGTTTGCCTCGTTCGACCGCGTCAAGACCGCGCGCGAACTGGCGGAGATCGGCGTGCGCGCCGGTTGCGAATTTGACAAAAACTCCGATGGGCCGACCAAGGTCCAGACGATGAAACTGAAAGTGTGAACATGGCCACGATCGAGATCAAGGTTCCCGACATTGGTGACTTCAAAGACGTCGCCATCATTGAAGTGCTGGTCAAGGCCGGCGACACCATCGCGAAAGAGCAGTCGCTGGTGACGGTGGAAAGCGACAAGGCCTCGATGGAGATCCCTTCGTCGCATGCCGGTGTGGTGAAAGAGCTCAAGGTCAAGGTGGGTGACACGATCAACGAAGGGTCGCTGTTGTTGACGCTGGAGTCGGCAGAATCCGTTCGGCCTGAGCCTGTCGAAGGGCCGCGAGCCAGTGCGGCAGCGGCTTCGACAAGCTCAGCCCGAACGGACGTGGGGAGCCCAGCGCGAACGGAGACAGTGGCTGCGCCGGTCGCTGCATCGCACACCGGCGGCTCCGATTTCGAATGCGACATGCTCGTGCTCGGCGCCGGCCCCGGCGGCTACTCGGCCGCTTTCCGCGCGGCCGACCTTGGCCTGAAGACGGTGCTCGTCGAGCGTTTCGCCACGCTGGGCGGCGTGTGCCTGAACGTTGGCTGTATTCCGTCGAAGGCCTTGCTGCACGTGGCCGGTGTGATGGACGAGGTCAAGCACTTCGACTCACTCGGCATCAGCTTCGGCGAGCCCAAGGTCGACCTCGCCAAGCTGCGCGCCCACAAAGAGAAGGTGATCGGCAAGCTGACCGGCGGCCTCGCCGCCATGGCCAAGATGCGCAAGGTGACGGTCGTTCAAGGCACCGGTGAGTTTCTCGACCCGCACCACCTTGGCGTGACCAAGGCCGACGGCGGCAAGCAGGTGATCAGCTTCAAGAACGCCATCATCGCGGCCGGTTCCGAGGCGGTGAAATTGCCCTTCATGCCGAAGGATGACCCGCGCATCGTCACCTCCACCGGCGCGCTCGAGTTGCGCCAGTTGCCGAAGAAGATGCTGGTGATCGGCGGCGGCATCATCGGGCTGGAAATGGGCACGGTCTACAGCAGCCTCGGTGCCCGCCTCGACGTGGTCGAGATGATGGACTCGCTGATGCTCGGCGCCGACCGTGACCTGGTCAAGGTGTGGCAAAAGATGAACGCGCCGCGCTTCGACAACATCATGCTCAAGACCAAGACGGTCGGGGCCGAGGCCACCAAGAAAGGCATCCTCGTCAAGTTCGAAGGCGAGGGTGCTCCCAAAGAACCGCAGCTCTACGACCTGGTGCTGCAGGCCGTGGGCCGCGTGCCCAACGGCAAGCGCATCGGTGCCGACAAGGCGGGTGTGGTGGTGGGCGAGCGAGGCTTCATCCCGGTCGACATCCAGATGCGGACCAACGTGCCGCACATCTTTGCGATTGGCGACATCGTCGGCCCGCCGATGCGGGCCCACATGGCAAAGCACGAGGGCCACGTCGCAGACGAGGGCGAAGCCGGGGAGTAACGCGAGGCGTTTGACGCGCGCGTGATCCCGAGCGTGGCTTACACCGACCCCGAGGTGGCCTGGGTCGGCGTGACGGAAGATGACGCCAAGGCCAAGGGCTTGAAGGTGAAGAAGGGCCTGTTCCCCTGGAACGCCTCGGGCCGCGCTATCGCCAACAACCGCGACGAAGGGTTCACCAAGCTGCTGTTCGACGAAGAGACGCACCGCATCGTCGGCGGTGGCATCGTCGGCACACACGCGGGCGACATGATCGGCGAGATTGCGCTGGCCATCGAGATGGGCGCCGACGCGGTCGACATCGGCAAGACCATTCACCCGCACCCGACGCTGGGTGAAAGCATCGGCCTCGCGGCCGAAGCCTTCGAGGGTGCCTGCACCGATCTGCCGCCGGTCAAGCGCTGAACGCACTTCGCGCCGCTGCGAGGCGATTTCGTCGCAACGCGGTGTTGATGGGGCGGCGCATGGTTTCCAATACGGCTCGTTCTCGACGAGCCACCTGGAGACTCCATGACCCTCAACTCTCTGATCCGCCTGACTCTTCTTTGGCTGGCTGCGAGCCTCGTGCCACCAGCACTCGCGGCGCCGTTCGCCGCGGGTTACGAACGCCTGCAGGCGGCCGATGGCTCCGAGAAACCGCTTGAAGTGGCGCTGTGGTACCCCACCGAAGCGGCCGCCGAGGCGGTCGATCTCGGCCCATTCACGCTCAACATCGCCCGTGGCAGCGCCGCTACCGGCAAGGGTTTGCCGCTGGTCGTGATCTCGCACGGCAATGGCGGCTCGTCGCTCGGTCACCACGACACAGCGGTGGCGCTGGCCCAGGCCGGCTTTGTGGTCGCGGCTGTCACGCACACCGGCGACAACCATGCCGACCAGAGCAAGGAGGCTTCGATGATGGAGCGCCCACGCCACGTCAGCCGGGTGATCGACCACCTTTTGACGAAGTGGCGTGACCGAGATCGCCTGGATGCCCAGCAAATCGGCGTGTTCGGCTTCTCGTCGGGTGGCTTCACTGCATTGACCGTGGTCGGTGGCGCTGCCGACCTGGGCCGTGTCGGCCCGCATTGCAAGCAACACCGTGGTGACTATGCCTGCCAGGTGATCGCCCGGCGACCCAACGAAGCTGCGGCTGTGGGAACTGCAGGCGTTCAGTCGGCCCGTGATGCGCGCGTGCGCGCCGCCGTCGTGGTGGCACCAGCACTCGGCTTCACCTTCACGAAGGAATCGCTGGCAGCCGTCTCGGTGCCGATCCAGCTCTGGCGTGCCGAAGACGATGCGGTGTTGCCGCACCCCTGGTATGCCGAGGCTGTGCGTGCGGGGTTACCGAAGTCGGTGGACTACCGCGAGGTGCCCAAAGCCGGGCATTTTGATTTCCTGGCACCTTGCACTGCGCGCTTTGCCACGATGGCGCCACTGTTGTGCAGCAGCCAGCCCGGTTTCGACAGGGTGGCGTTTCACCGCGAGTTCAACTCGGCGGTCGTGGGTTTCTTTCAGCGCTCGCTGAAACCCTAGCGGTTGCTTTCCTTGACGATGAACCACTGGCCGTCGATCTTTTGCCAGGTCAGCGTCTTGATGCCCACGTCGTTGAAGTCGGCCGAGCGGTAGGTCTGCTTGAAGCTGGTTTCCACTCGATCGGCAGCAACCGTGTTGGTCAGGATCTCTTCGACCTTCACGATGATCGGGCCCTTCTTGCTGACCATGGCGCTGCGCTTGGCCTTCCAGGCGTTGGTGTTGCCCAGAGTCGAGCTGAAGCCGGGCGAGTAGAAGCTCAGGTAGCGTGCCACGTCCTTGGCTTCCCACGCGGCGGCCCAGTCGTTGAGCCGGCGCACCGTCAGGCCGGCCGGGGTGTTGTCGACGGGCGAGTCCGGCGCGCGCACGGTGGGCGACACCGCCGACGCGGCCAGCGGTGCGCTGCGCGCAGTGGGCACCACGGGGGTGTTTTGGTTCAGACCGGCGGCACGCTTGTTCAGCGCCTCGATGTCGATGTTTTCCATCTCGATCGCAACTTCGGGGCAGCGGGTGGGCCCGTCTTCGCCGATGGCCCATTGTTCGGATTCGGCCGGCGCCTCGGGGGCTCCCTCACCACGCGTCAGGCCCAGCTGCAAGCCCAGGCGGTTGACGGCGGCTTGTGTGCGGGCAAAGGCAATGCCGAGGTCGTATTCGGCGTTGGCGTAGGAGCGCTTGGCGGTGTAGAGCTCGTTTTCGGAGTTGAGCAAGTCGAGCAGGCTGCGCTGGCCGATGTCGAACTGCTGGCGGTAGGCGTCGCGCGCCTTTTCGATGGACAAGGTGTTGCGGTCGAGGTACAGCAACTGATCGGCCAGCTTGCGGGTGTCGTTGTAGGCAATGGCCACCACCTGGCGCGTGTCGCGGCAGGCTTTGTCGCGCATGTCGGCCGCCTGGTTCACCAGGTTGACCTGCTGGCGGATGCGCGCGCGGTCGGCGCCACCGTTGAAGAGGTTCCAGTTCAGCACGATCTCGGCCGAGCTGTCGCGCGACTGGTCGCGCACACCGTCGAAGTTTTTGCCGCCACCCGAGCGCACGCGGGCTTCGACCGTGGGTTGGTAGGCCGACTCGCGCACCGAGGCCAGGGCACGCGCAGAGCGCAGCATCTCGACGCTGGCGCTGATGGCGGCGCTGCGGCGCACCGCCTCGGTTGAGGCTTCGTTGGCGTTGGAGGGCACACCTTGTTTGAACAAGGCGGGCAGCGGGAGGCCCTTGGGCGGCGCTTCGCCCACGATGCGCTGGTAGCGCGCCGACACGTCGTGCAGATTGGCCACTTCGGTGCTCAGGTTCGACTCGGCCAGGGCCAGGCGGGCACCGGCTTGTTCGAGGTCGACCCCACGGCCCACGCCGGCCTTGAAGCGCGACTGGATCTGATTGAACGCGCTTTTGTGCTGCACGTAGTTGTCTTCAGCCAGTTGCACCAAGCGGCGGTAGCGCAGCACGTCGTAATAGGCGCGGGTGGTTTCGAGTGCGGTTTGTTCGGTGACGTCGAGCACTTCGAAGTAGCGCGCGAGTTTTTCGTGTCCCAGGCGGCCCACTTCATTCTGTGTGGCCAGGCCGTCCCACAGCAGTTGGCTGAGCGACAGGGCGGCGCCGCTGCGGTTGAGCGATTGTGTTTCGGGCGTGCGCGTGCTGAGCGTGTCTCGGTCTCGGCCGACCGATGCACTCAGGTCCAGGCGCGGGTAATAGCCGCTTCGTGCCACTGCCACGGCGTCTGCCGCGGCGCGGTAGGCATTGAAGCGTGCAGTGACCTCGGGGTTGGCACTGATCGCCTTCTGTGCCGCCGCTTTCAAGGCCTCGTTGCTTTGTGCGCCAGCGCCTGCGGCAAACAGCAAGGCAATTGCAGCAAACAAGGCTTGGGGCTTGAAACGCATTCGATCGGGGCTTTCTGGGTACACCTGCGGGGCATAGTGAGGGGTTCCTTCACTGCGCCGCGAGTTTAGCTGGCACCCCCTTGCGGGCGGCCCCCCTGTCCGCATGAACGGCTGGGACTATTTCACGCATGGCTTGACGGCGTGGTCGTTTATGCGCCTGAAGCTTGTTTGCCGAATGCGACCGCTGCCCCAGCGCACGGCGCGCGAAGGCCTCAAGTCACCTGCGCGGGTGACGACAACATGGCGTTCACCCCCAGGATGCCCGGTGCCCGACGCTCCCCCGAAACACGCCCCCCCAGGCCACGCGCCCGCGCGCGGGGCTTCGGTGCGCCTGCGGGGCCTGGTCTGGCTGCTGGTGCTGGCCCTGTTGTACCCGGTCATGCCCACGCAGGCCTGGGACGCCGAGCGCATGCTGGCCGTGGCACGCAAGTTGTCGCCCCGCGCGGCGACCGGCGTGCAGGCCTTGCAGCCCTTGCTGACCCAGGGGCTGGACCAGAACGAGCTCGGCCAGCTGCAGGCCATCAACCAGTTCTTCAACCAGCGCATCGTGTTTCGCGACGACACCGAGGTGTGGGGCGAAATCGACCACTGGGCCAGCCCGCTCGAGACGCTGGACAAGGGCCAGGGCGATTGTGAGGACTACGCCATCGCCAAGTACTTCAGCCTGCTCGCGATGGGCATGCCCATCTCCAAGCTGCGGCTGGTCTACGTGCGGGCCCAGATCGGCGGGCCAAATGGTGCCGTGCAGGCCCACATGGTGCTGGCCTACTATGCGGCAGCCGGCGCCGAGCCGATGATTCTGGACAACCTGATCACCGAGGTGAGGCCCGCGTCTCGCAGGCCGGACCTGGTGCCGGTGTTCAGCTTCAACAGCGAAGGCTTGTGGCAAGGTGTGGGACCGACGGCGGCAGGTGACCCGACGGCGCGCTTGTCGCGCTGGCGCGAGGTGCTTGCGAAGGCGCGTGCAGAAGGGTTCCAATGAAGAAATCGACGCCCCAAGGTCCGCCTCTTCGCGGCGGCCCGCCCCCCGAGGGGAGCCAAGGAAAATTGGGAACGGCCCGGCGTTTCCTTGGGTACAAGAAAAGGAAGAAGGCATGTCGCTGATTCGCCAGATCTGGCTGTTGTTGCTGGGCACGGTGCTGCTCGCATTTGCCGGCAGTGTCACGGTGGCCGTGGAGTCGGCGCGCGGTTACCTGCAAACCCAGCTGCGCTTGAAGAACGCCGACAACGCCACCTCGCTGGCTTTGGCGCTCTCACAGCAAAAAGGCGACCCCGAGTTGATGGGCCTGTTGATGTCGGCCCAGTTCGACACAGGGTTCTACCGCCGCATCCGTTTCACCGCCGCCGATGGCAGCGTGCCCTTCGTGCGCGAGGCCCAGGCCACCGAGTCGTCGGCCCCCGCATGGTTCGTGAGCCTGGCGCCGATCGAGAGCGAGCCGGGTGTGGCTCAGGTGTCGGATGGCTGGCGCGCGCTGGGCAAGGTCGAGGTGGTGAGCCACACCTTCTTTGCGCACGACGAGCTGTGGGGCGGCAGCCTGCGCTCGGCCTTGGCGCTCGGTCTCGTCGGCTTGATCGCAGGCGGTGTGGGTACGCTGGTGGTGGCGCGCATTCGCAAGCCGCTCGACTCGACGGTTGAGCAGGCGCATGCGCTGGTGGCGGGTGAGTTCAAGACCGTGCCCGAGCCGCGCGTACCCGAACTGCAGCGCCTCACACGCGCCATGAACACCATGGTGAACCGCCTGCGCGTCACCTTCCAGGCCCAGGCCGAGCAGCTTGACACCCTGCACAAGCAGGCCAATTGCGACCGCCTCACCGGCGTGTCGAACCGGGCGCATTTTCTGGGGCAGCTGTCGGCGGCCCTGCAGCGCGAAGACGGCACGGCCGAAGGCGGCCTGGTGCTGCTGCGGGTGCTCGACCTGACGGGCATCAACCGTCACCTGGGGCACGCCGGGGCCGACCGTGTGATCACCACCATCGCACAAGCCTTGCGGCCGTATTCGGAGCGAGCCAAGGGCTGCTTTCTCGGTCGCTTGAACGGCTCGGACTTTGCTCTGTGCCTGCCGGTGCCCGGTGTGGCGCGCGAGACAGCGCAGGCCTTGTCGGATGCGCTTGCCGTGGTGCTGCCCAGCCTGGGGGGTGGTGCCGGGGTCTGCATGGGCGCGATCGAACTGCGGCGTGACATGACACCCGGCCAGGTGATGAGCGCGGCCGATGCGGCGCTGGCCCGCGCTGAAGCGCGTGGCCCGTTCACGGTGGAGCTGGGCAACGAGCCGGCCAACAGCGTGGCCATGCTGGGCGAGGGCGCCTGGCGCCAGCGCATCCGCGAGGCGCTGGCGCAAGGGCGGGTGCACCTGGTGAGCTTTCCGGTGGTGAACGCACGCCGCGACGTGATCCACCTCGAATGCCCGCTGCGCCTGCAGCTCGAAGAACAAGGCGCCTTCGAGCCGGCTGCCCGCTGGCTGCCGCTGGCCATGCGCAGCAAGCTCACTGTCGAGATCGACGAACGTGCGCTCGCGCTGGCCTTGGCCGAAGCCGGCGGCGATGGGCAGGCGCGCTGCGTCAACCTCTCGCCGGCCTCGCTGACCGACAGTGGTTTTGCGTCTCGTTTGCGTGCTCTGTTGTGGGACTCACCCCGCGTGGCGCGCCTGATCTGGCTCGAAGTGGCCGAAAGCGCTGCCGTCGAGCACTTTGATCTGCTGCAGGAGCTGAGCCGCCAGCTGCGCCCCACCGGCGTGCGCCTGGGGCTGGAGCACGCGGGCGAACGGCTGGGGCTGATCCCGCGCCTGTTCGAAGCCGGGCTCGACTACGTGAAGCTCGATGCCGCGATGGTGTCGGGTGTGGGGACCGACGAGCACCGCGCGACGTTTGTGCGCGGCACGGTGACCTTGTTGCATGGGTTGTCGTTGCAGGTGTATGCGGAGGGTGTGGCCGATGCCGCTGATGCGAAGGTCTTGTGGGAGTGCGGCATCGACGGCGCTACCGGGCCTTGGATCAGTGCGCAGCAGGGGGCGGTGCCGGGCTGAGTTCGCTGAGGCTTTGCTTCGCCCCGCCTCGCACCGGCCGTTCGGGCTGATCCTTCGACAAGCTCAGGACGGGGTCCGCTTCGCGGATCGAAGCCTTGTGCTCGCTTCGCGATGGTGTTTCTTCCCACTGCGCGGGACCGCGTCGGGATGTGCCCCCGACAGGGCAGTAACTTTCTTTTGCTTCGCCAAAAGAAAGTCACCAAAGAAAAGGCGACCCTGCTCGTCGGTCGGTCCTCGGGACCGACTGCTCTGCGCTGCTCGGTATTTTCAGCTCGCGCAGAAATCGCTACGCGCCTTGCAGGCCGCGCTCAAACAGCCGCGCGAAGTCAGATGTGGAGGCGCGCTGTCGCGCGCTGCTGCAAAGCCCTGCGCTGCTCGACGACTCACCAAGGGGCCCGAAGAGCAATACGTCGCTTGCTTCGCAAGCATTCCATCCACGCCTCGCTTCGCTTCGGCGAGGGCGGGCCAAGCCCATCAAGCCGAGCGCAGCGTGGCCGGCTGGTGTTCGTCTCCCCCTTCGGACGAGTCCGCTGGGGTCGCTTCTTTGCCTCCTTTCTTGTCGACACAAGAAAGGAGGTCGGCCGCCGGGCCGAACACCCGGCGCGGCCTCACGCAGTGAACAAGATCAGCGACGAGCGGCACAGCTCATGGCTTCCCGCCCCCGCGGGAATGACGAAGACCCATCAGCTCCCGTCAACAATCAACTTCGACTTGCTCAGCAAGTCTTGAATGACCTGCTGGTCGGTGCTGAAGGTTCCCGCCGCTGTCAGGTCCACACCTTGCAGCGTGATCGACTGGTCGGTCGCACCGGCGTTGAAGCCACCCGAGTAAGCGCCGCTGCTGCTGATCTGGATCGTGGTGTTGCCACCGCTCACCGTGAAGTGCAGGTAGTTGGCCAGGTTGCCGGCATTGCCCGACACGCTGGCCTCGCCTTGCAGCAGGTCGCGCAGGTCGAGTACGTCGCCGCCGGCAGCCGGGGTGGCGTTGTTGAAGTCGGTGACGATGTCGGACGCCGGCGTGCCCACCGCGCCGCGGTCGGCGAGCTCCCAGCGGAACACGTCGGCCCCGGCGTCGCCGCGCAACACGTCGTTGCCCGCGCCGCCCACCAGGATGTCGTTGCCGGCCCCGCCGCGCACGCCGTCGATGCCGGCGCCGCCGTTGAGGTAGTCGTCGCCAGTGCCACCGTAGATGAAGTCGGTGCCGTTCTGGCCGTAGATCACATCGTTGCCGCTGCCGCCGTTGGCCACATCAGACCAGGTGGTGATGGAGGTGTTGCCGGCCGCGTTGTTGGTGGCGGTGGTGTCATCGGCTTCGTTGGTGAGGAGGCCCGTCGTGGCGCTGGTGAGCGTGGTGTCGTCGGCCAGGTTCATGATCTGGGCCGCCGACACGTTGGCCTGCGTTGCGGTGGCGCCGCTCACCGGGTGCGTGGCCGTACCCGAGTCGCCCAGGTAGATGGTGTCGTTGCCCGCGCCCGACTGCACGTAGTCGTTGCCGGCGCCGGTGTTGAAGGCCTGCTGGATGGTGCCGGTGGTCTCGGTCCCGGTCTGCGCGGGGATGCTGCCTGCCACGCCCTGCGAGACGGCGACGTCGAGCCCGCTGCCGACCTGGCTCACCGAGTACACGTCGGCGCCAGCTTGGCCAATCAGGGCGTCGGCGTTGAAGGTGGCGATCTCGTCGAGCGGGATGCCGAGGTTGGCGGCCTCCACCGTGACCGGAACGTTCACCGAGGTGACAGCCGTGGTGCCGGTGGTGACTTCGGTAGAGGTGGCTACCGCGGTCATGCTGGCCGTGCCGACGAAGCCGCCCGGCAGCGTGAGCGACAGTTGCGCACGGTTCCAGGTCGTGATGTTGACCGACGTGCTGCCGGCGGCAGCGGTGAAGGTGTTGGAGCCATCGCTGAGCACGGCTCCCACGGGAATGCCTTGCATCTGCACACTCAGCGATTCGGAACCGTCGGTGTCGTTCAGACTGGCCAGCACCGGCGCGAGGTACACGCGGCTTTGCACGCTGCTGTTGTAGACCACCGAGTAGTAGCCGCCCTCGCCGGTGCCCGCGTTGGGCACGAAGTCGCTGCGCTGGCCGCCGGCGGCGTCGACCTGGGTGATGCTCTGGAAGAGCTGGAAGTTGGCCGTCGACACGTCGACCGCGGTGGCTCCGTCCACGCTCAGGTTGAGGTCGTAGCTGCCGGGGCCGCTGGTGTTGTAGATCATGAACTCCAGGCTGTAATAACCGGTCACCGTCGGGGTGAGGGTGCTCGAGGTGAAGGTGCCCATGCCGGCCTGTCCTGAGCCGCCCCACTGGCCCGACAGCAAGGTGGTGCCGCCAACTTCAAGGCGCACGGTGTCGTCGGCATAGCCCGAGAAGGTGTAGCTGCGGCCGGCTTCGAGGTAGATCAGGCCTTGCACGCGGTAGGCGTCGTCGTCGGTCACCTGCACACCGGTGTCGCCGGTGAGGTTGCCCGCCACGCCGATGTTGCTGATGAGGGCGCTGGAGGTCGGCACCGCCGTCTCGATGCCGACTTCGCCGACGTTGGGGTTGGTCGAGCTGGCCCCCGAGGCCAAGGTGGCAATGTTGTCGAAGTAGTCGCGTGTGAGGCCGACCGAGGTCAACGTGGACAGGACGCCTGTGACCTGCGACGACACGTTGTGCGTGAGGGTCGGCGCATCGGTCACTGGGGTGATGTCGATGCGCACCGTGGCGGCGGCGCCGTCGGTCACGCCGTCGTTCGGCGTGAAGGTGAAACGTGCGTAGTCGGCTTGGCGGTTGCCCACACCGGCGCCGCCGTAGGCGTCGATGCCCGACTCATTGGCATCGGGGACGAAGCGGAACGAGCCGGCATCGATGGTGGCCTTGCTGATGACCGAGCCGGTTGTGGCGTTGACCCAGGTGGTGCCGTTGAAGGTCTGCAGCGTGCCGTCGGCCGGCAGCGTGGCAACGCGGATGCCCAACGAGGCGGCGGCGGTGTCGATGTCGGTCACGCCGAACTGGGCCCAGGTGAAAACCACGGCCGTGTCTTCGGTGCCCGACACATTGGAGCCGGTGGCCACCGGAGCGTCATTGACGGCGTTGACCGTGATGGCCACGGTGTCGACATCGGTCAGCGTGCCGCCGGTGCCGGTGTTGCCGCCATCGCTGGTGCTCATGGTGAGCGTGGCCGCGCCGTTGAAGTTGGCGGTGGGCACGTAGGTGACGTTGGCGGCCAGCGTGGCGTTGATCTGCGCCAGCGTGCCGGTCAGCGTGACCGTGCTGGTGCCGCTGTTGGCGATGCCGGCGGTGCCGCCGGTGACGGTGAGGCTGCCGTTGGTGACGTTCAGCACCACGGTCATGCTGCCGCTGGCGGCGTCGACGTCGGCCATGCTCAGGCCGGTGATGGCGCGTGGCGTGTCTTCGTTGGTGACCTGTGCGGCCGGCACGGTGTTCACAGGCGCGTCGTTGACGGCGGTGACTGAGATTCCCAATGTGGCCGTGCTCGTCAGCGCGCCGTCGGTGAGGGTGTAGGTGGCCATTGGCACCGGCCCGTTGTAGTTGGCGGCGGGCGTGAAGGTGTAGGCGCCGGTGCTGTTGATGACGAGCGTGCCCACACCGGCCAGCGTGGCGGTGGCGCCTGCGACGTAGGTGGTGCCGTTGACCACGAACTGCGTGACGGTGCGCGAGGCACTATCGACATCGGTGTCGTTGGTGAGCACGTTGCCGGACACGGCGGTGTCTTCGTTGGTTGTCGCCGCGTCGTTCACGCCGACCGGTGCATCGTTCACCGCGGTCACGGTGATGTCGAGCGTGGCGGTCGAGGTGAGCGAACCGTCGCTCAAGGTGTAGGTAGCGGTTGGGACGGCACCGTTGTAGTTGGCGGCGGGCGTGAAGGTATAGCTGCCGTCGGCGTTGATGAGCAAGGTGCCGACACCCGGTTTGGCCGCGGTGGTGCCCGCGGCATAGGTGGTGCCGCCGACCACGAACTGCGCGACGGTGCGCGAGGCACTGTCGACGTCTGTGTCGTTGGTGAGCACGTTGCCGGAGACGGGCGTGTCTTCGGCGGTGGTGGCGGCGTCGTTCCTTCCGGCGGGTGCGTCGTTCACCGCGGTCACGGTGATGCCGAGCGTGGCGGTGGAGGTGAGCGAACCGTCGCTCAGGGTGTAGGTGGCAACCGGCACCGGGCCGTTGTAGTTGGCCGCAGGCGTGAAGGTGTAGGCGCCGGTGCTGCCGATGAGCAACGTGCCCACGCCGGCGATGCTGGCCGTCTGGCCGGCGGTGAAGCTGCCAGCGACACCGGCGACGGTGAACTGGGTGACGCTGAGCGTCGTGCCGGTGTCAGCGTCGGTGTCGTTGGTCAGCACGTTGCCCGTGAGCACGGTGTCTTCGGCCACCGTGGCGATGTCGTTCACGCCCACCGGCGCATCGTTGACCGGCGTCACGGTGATGCCCAGCGTGGCGGTCGAGGTAAGCGAACCGTCGCTGAGCGTGTAGGTGGCGACCGGCACCGGGCCGTTGTAGTTGGCGACAGGCGTGAAGGTGTAGGCGCCGGTGCTGCCGATGAGCAACGTGCCCACGCCGGCGATGCTGGCCGTCTGGCCGGCGGTGAAACTGCCTGCGATACCGGCCACGGTGAATTGCGTCACCGACAAGGTGGTGCCGGTGTCGACGTCGGTGTCGTTGCTCAACACGTTGCCGGTGCTCACGGTGTCTTCGGCCGTGGTGGCTGTGTCATTCACGCCCACCGGTGCGTCGTTCACCGGAGTGACCGTGATGGACAGTGTGGCGGTGGAGGTCAGCGAACCGTCGCTCAAGGTGTAGGTGGCAACCGGCACGGCGCCGTTGTAGTTGGCAGCCGGCGTGAAGGTGTAGCTGCCATCGGCGTTGATGAGCAGGGTGCCCACACCCGGAATGGCCGCGGTGGTGCCCGCGCTGACCGTGCTGCCGTTGACGGTGAACTGCGTGACGGTGCGCGAGGCGCTGTCGACGTCGGTGTCATTGGTGAGCACATTGCCGGAGATGGGGGTGTCTTCGGCGGTGGTGGCGCTGTCGTTCACACCGACAGGCGCGTCGTTGACTGGGGTGACGGTGACGGACAGCGTGGCGGTCGAGGTGAGCGAACCGTCGCTGAGTGTGTAGGTCGCAACGGGCACGGCACCGTTGTAGTTGGCCGCCGGCGTGAAGGTGTAGGCGCCGGTGCTGCCGATCTGCAGCGTGCCGACACCGGTGATGGTGGCGGTCTGGCCTGCGGTGAAGCTGCCTGCGACACCGGCGATGCTGAACTGCGTGACCGTGAGCGAGGTGCCCACGTCGACATCGCTGTCATTGGCCAGCACGTTGCCGCTGAGCACCGTGTCTTCAGCGGTGGTGGCCGTGTCGCTGGCGCCCACAGGTGCATCGTTCACCGGCGTGACGGTGATGGCGAGCGTGGCGGTCGAGGTGAGCGTGCCGTCGCTCAGGGTGTAGGTGGCGGTCGGAACGGCGCCGTTGTAGTTGGCCACCGGCGTGAAGGTGTAGACGCCGCTGCTGTTGATGACGAGCGTGCCCACACCGGCCAGCGTGGCGGTGCTGCCCGCGGCATAGGTGGTGCCGCCCACGACGAACTGCGTCACGCTGAGCGTGGTGCCGGTGTCGACGTCGCTGTCGTTGCCGAGCAGGTTGCCGCTCAGCGCGCTGTCTTCGGGCGTGGTGGCGCTGTCGTTTGCGCCGACCGGTGCATCGTTCACCGGGGTCACGGTGATGCCGAGCGTGGCAGTTGAGGTGAGCGAACCGTCGCTCAAGGTGTAGGTGGCGATCGGCACGGCGCCGTTGTAATTGGCCACCGGGGTGAAGGTGTACGAACCCGTGCTGCCGATGAGCAGCGTGCCCACACCGGCGATGCTGGCGGTCTGGCCGGCGGTGAAGGTGCCGGCGATACCGGCCACGGTGAACTGCGTCACTGACAAGGTGGTGCCGGTGTCGACGTCGGTGTCGTTGCTCAGCACGTTGCCGGTGAGGGTGGCGTCTTCTGCCGTTGAAGCCAGGTCGTTCACGCCCACCGGTGCGTCGTTGACCGGGGTCACGTTGATGCTGAGCGTGGCGGTGGAGGTGAGCGATCCGTCGCTCAAGGTGTAGGTGGCGACCGGCACTGGCCCGTTGTAGTTGGCAGCCGGCGTGAAGGTGTAGGCGCCGGTGCTGTTGATGACGAGCGTGCCCACACCAGCCAACGTGGCGGTGCTGCCTGCGGCATAGGTGGTGCCGCTGACCACGAACTGCGTGACGGTGCGCGAAGCGCTGTCGACATCGGTGTCGTTGGTGAGCACGTTGCCGGACACGGGTGTGTCTTCGGCGGTGGTCGCGGCGTCGTTCACACCGACCGGTGCATCGTTCACCGGGTTGACGGTGATGGACAGCGTGGCGGTG